>NZ_JBLZMW010000027.1:0-41875 GCF_048553275.1 Pacificoceanicola niger | reverse complement strand
TTCATTCGAAATCTCCTCGTTCATCTTGCCGAGAAAATTCTACGTTTGCAGCCCCTTAAAATCGGGGGGGATTACCAGGCAGCGGAGGCAGTCGCGCGCCCGTTAACCAGAGTTTGGTACGATTCGGCGCGAGTTTGGTACGAAACCCAGTCTGGTGATGATGAAATTTGGCGGGCGCGGCCTGACGTTGCGGAAGATCAGGTTAAAGCCGGTTTTGCCGGTCCAGAAAGATGTGTTGACGTACCTGATTAATTTAGTCAGATTAAAGTACGTGAAGCCAACCGAGGGATGCCATGCGGTATTCGGACATCGAGAAATCGGATACGGGTCTGCGCGGGCCGGAGCAGCGTCTGATCGCCATGCTGAGGCTATGGTCCCAAGGGCCAAAAGAGCAGGATGCGGCGTGGCGCGATCTCGCCCGGAGGCTTGGCGCGCGGCGGGCGCGGGCCTGCCTGAAAGGCTTCGAAGATATGCTCGATCTGCTGCACAAGCACGGCTGGCATGTGCCCATGGTGCTGAGCCCGGAGGCGACGGGCTATTCCGAGGATGAACTGGCGCTGGCCCGGTTTGTGATGGCCGCGACGGAGCAGCGCCGCGAGGTAGCGCTGGCGGAGGCCAGCTTCCTCGTCTCGCCCGCCGCGTTGCTGCCGCTGATGACCGCAGCGAGCCGCGCCGGGCTGCCCTTGCTCTGCGAAGAGTGCCGCTCGCGGGTCATGGGGCCCGGCACGGTGCATTGAGCGGGGCCGAGGTCATTCGAAGACTTTGGGCCGGACGCCATCATATTCCTGATCAGTCGAGCCAGCCGCTCAGATTGCTTTCGATCACGGCGGAGAGCGCGGTGATATGCGCATCGTCGTCATTGAGGCAGGGGATGTAGGTGAACTGCTCCCCGCCCGCATGCTCGAAGCTTTCCTTGATCTCTTCGTTGATCTCTTCGAGCGTCTCGATGCAATCGGCGGCAAATGCGGGGGCAATCACGGCGATCTTTTTCTTGCCCTGCTGCGCCAGGTCGGCAACGTGATCGACGGTGTAGGGCTTGAGCCATTCCTCGCGGCCAAAGACCGATTGGAAGGTTGTTGTGATCTGGGTGTCGTCCCAGCCAAGCCGCTCCTTGAGCAGGCGCGTGTTTTTCTGACACTGGCAGTGGTAGGGATCGCCCTCCAGCAGGTAGCGCTTGGGCATGCCGTGATAAGAACAGACAAGCATGTCGGGCTTGTCCTCCAGCGCGGCATAGGCTGTCTCGACGGATTGGGCGAGCGCGTCGATATAGAGCGGATGGTCGAAGTAGGGCGGGATGGTGCGCACGGCGGGCTGCCACTTCTCTTCCATCAGAGCGCGGAAGAATTCATCGTTCGCCGTGGCAGAGGTGGCCCCGGCCTGCTGCGGATAGAGCGGAACGAAGAGGATCTTCTGACAGCCGGCCTCGACCATGGCGCGAACCTTGGATTTGGTCGACGGGTTGCCATAGCGCATGCAGAAATCGACCATGACCTGATCGCCGTAGCGGGCCTGCATCGCCGTCTTCATCTTGGCGGTCTGATCCTTGGTGATGGTCATCAGCGGGCTTTCGCCCTTGTCGTGATTCCAGATGGATTTGTAGTTCGCACCGGAGGTGAAAGGCCGTTTCGTCAGGATGATCAGCTGAAGCAGCGGCTGCCACTTCCACGAGGCGATGTCGATCACGCGTTTGTCCGAGAGGAACTCGTTCAGATACCGCCGCATCGGCCAGTAGGTGTAATCGTCGGGGGTGCCGAGATTGGCGAGCAGGATGCCGACCTTTGCCGGTTTGATCGCCGGGTGATCGGCGGGCGCATGTGTGGGGCGCGTGGCGGCATTGGTGGCGTCAAGCATCGTGCAAATCCTGTTGTCCGTCGGGCTCTGGCGTAAGTATCGCCTTTTACGGATGGGTCAATCCTTGAGGGGCTTTTCAAGGGTGCCAAGTGCGGCAGCGAGACTTTGCGTCGCGGAGCCGGGGCGCAGCGGCTGTGGCTGGCTGGCGTCGGGGGCCCATCCGGTGAGGGTGATGATCTCGAATGTCGCGGGGATTCGCCCGTCCTCGGTGCCGTGGGTTTCGGCATAGATCTGCGCGGCACGGAGCAGAACGGTGCGGCGTGTGGGGCGGCGAAGGCGCTGCTGCAGGGCGTTGGTCTCGCCCATGGACCGGAGTTCGCGCATCAGGTGGAGCGGCGATTGATAGCTGGTGTTCAACGGCATGGCATCGGCCACGGGCAGGGCAAACCCGGCGCGTTGCATCAAGGCCCCGAGGTCGCGGATCTCTCCCATCGGCAGGACACGGGGCGACAGGCCGCCGGTTATCTCCGCCTCCGCGGTGGCGAGCGCGCTGCGCAGCTCCGACAGGGTGTCGCCGCCGAAGGTCAGGCAAAGCAGCAGCCCGTCGGGCCGGAGCGCGCGGCGACACTGGATCAACTGGCCGACGGGATCATTGGCCCAGTGCAGGGCGAGGGCATGGATGACAAGGTCGTGGGCGCCTTCGGTCAAATCGAGCGTATCTGCGTCGTCGAGGAAGCGGGCACCGGGCAGGGCATCTTTCCAGATGGTCGGGAAAGGGGTGATGACGGCGGGGTCCGTAAAGCTCCTGTTAACCATGGAGAGACGATCCTGCGCCTCGTCCCGCGCCAGATCATGCAGGAAAAGCGCGGCGGGATCGTGGACGCGCGCCCGATGCAGGGCGAGGGTCTTCCGGTCGGTCAGGAGAGGCGGCTGTGTCATGAGGATTGAGATATGAGCTGGGCTCAGCGGATGCAATCCGTCGTGCAGATGGTCTATCCCCCGCGCTGCCTGTCCTGCGGCGGGATGGTGGGCGAGGATTTCGGCCTGTGTACGGAGTGCTGGAAGGAAACGCCCTTCATTGCCGGGCTGTGCTGCGATCTGTGCGGGCGGGGTCTGTCGGGGCGGTCCGACCGGCAGGAGATTTGCGATGATTGCCTGACGGTCGCGCGGCCCTGGGATCGGGGGCGTGCGGCGCTGAGCTATGAGGGCCGGGCGCGGCGCATTGTTCTGGCGCTGAAGCATGGTGACCGGCATGACATTGCCCGCCCCGCAGCCCAGTGGATGGCTCGGGTGACGCGGCCCATCGTGGAAGCGGATACGCTGATCGCGCCGGTGCCGCTGCACATCGGGCGGCATCTGAGGCGGCGCTACAACCAGTCGGCGCTTCTTGCTGCGGCGCTGGGCCGTGTGTTGGACCGCGAATTCGTGCCGGATTTGTTGCGGCGGGACAGCCCGACCCCGATGCTCCGGGGGCGGTCCTATGCGGAGCGTTTCGACATTCTTTCCGGACGTTTGAGCGTGACGCCCCGCCATGAGGTGCTGGTGCGGGGGCGCAGTGTGCTGATTGTCGATGATGTCATGACCTCCGGCGCGACGCTGGCGGCGGCGGCGGAGGCTTGTCTTGCATCGGGCGCAAACGCGGTATTCGTGAGCGTACTGGCGCGGGCAGGCAAAGACGCCTAAGTAAGACGAGAGACAAAACGGGACAGGCGCCATGCAAGACGTTGAAATCTATTCCTCCCCACTCTGCGGGTTCTGCCATGCCGCAAAACGGCTGCTGCAACAGAAGGGCGCGGAGTTTTCCGAAGTCGATGTGCTCAAGGAGCCGGGCCGCAAGTCCGAAATGATGGATCGCGCCGGAGGCCGGCACACGGTTCCGCAGATTTTCATCGGCGGGACGCATGTGGGCGGCTGTGACGAGCTTTATGCATTGGAGCGCGCGGGCAAGCTGGACGCCATGCTGGCCGGCTGATGCGTGTCGGGCTGCTCCAGCTCTGCGCCACGGACGATGTGAGCGAAAACAGGGCAATGGTCCGGCGGATGCTGGACGATGCGGCTGTGCAAGGGGCGGACATGGTCCTGACGCCGGAAGTGACGAATATCGTTTCCATGGACCGCGCGCATCAGGCCGCAGTCCTACAGGCGGAAGCCGAGGACGAAACGCTGCAAATGTTGCGGGAGGTCGCGGCGGAGCGGGGTATCTGGGTGCTCGCCGGATCGCTTGCCCTGAAAGCGGAGCCGCCGGAGGAGCGATTTGTGAATCGCTCGCTGTTGATCGGCGCGGACGGGGCCATAAAGGCGCGATACGACAAGATGCACATGTTCGACGTGCAGGTCAGCGAGACGGAAACCTATCGCGAATCCAGCGGATACGCGCCGGGATCGCGTGCCGTCGTGGCCGAGACGCCGTGGGCGAAGATTGGTCTGAGCGTGTGTTATGACCTCCGTTTTGCCTATCTCTACCGGGCGCTTGCGCAGGCGGGGGCCGAAATCCTGACGGTGCCAGCGGCGTTTTCGCCCGGAACGGGCCCGATGCACTGGCAGCCGCTGTTGCAGGCGCGGGCCATTGAAACCGGCGCGTTCGTTATCGCACCGGCGCAAACAGGCACACATGCGGCGAGGACCGGACGGTCGCGCAAGACCTATGGGCACAGCATGATCGTCTCGCCATGGGGCGAGGTGCTGCTGGATGCGGGGACGGAGCCGGGGGTTTTCATGGCCGATCTGGATCTGAGCGCCGTGGCGGAGGCCCGTCGCAAGGTGCCATCCCTGACCCACGACCGCAGCTTTGAGGGGCCGATACGATGAGCGACGGCAGCCGCACCCTCGCCATTTCGCTGTTCAGCGAGCTTTTGACGGCGGATCAGCTTTTGCGCGCGCGGCTGAACAAGGTGCTGCCCAACCGCATGGAAATCTCGCATTTCTCGGTTTTGAATCACCTCGGACGCGGCGGCGAGCGCACCCCGGCACAACTGGCGCGGACGTTTCACGTCACGCGTGGCGCGATGACAAACACCCTCGGCAAACTGGAAGTGGCGGGTTTTGTGCACATTCGCCCCGATTGGGACGACGCGCGGCGCAAGCTCGTGTCCGTCTCACCGGCGGGCAGGGCCGCGCGGGATGCTGCACTGGCGGCGATCACGCCGCTGATCACGGAAATGGTCGGAGAGCTGGGCGAGGACAAGGTCCGCGCGGCGCTGCCGGTCCTGCGCGAACTCCGGGTCAAGCTCGAAGCGGAATAGGACGGGCCGATGGGATGAGGCCGTCGCCCGAAACACCGTTTCAGCCAAAGATCGCGCTGGAATGGGTGTCCAGATAAATCCGAAGCCACGGCGTAAAGGCTTCGGGGTCTTGCAGGACGCGGCGTTTGAGATCCCCGAGGGCAACCCAGTCCGTCGCCATGACTTCGTCAGGATCGGGCCGAAGGGGCATGTCCGGGCCTGCCTCCGCGATGAAGATATCGACCACTTCATGCTCGGTCAGGCCGGCGCCGACATCGGCACGGTATTCGACCTGCTGGCGGAAGATGGGCGACAGCGCGGTGATGCCCAGCTCTTCGCGCAGGCGGCGGGTGGCGCAGTCCAGGGGCGTTTCGTCCCAATGCGGGTGGGTGCAGCAGGTGTTCGCCCAGAGGCCGGGTGTGTGATACTTGCTCTGCGCGCGCTGCTGGATCAGCACCTGACCGTCCCGCATGACAAAGACGGATACGGCTTTGTGCCGGAGCCCGCGCCGATGCACGTCGAGTTTCTCGACCGGCACCAAGGTGTCATTGATCCAGGCGGGGATCATGGTGTTGATAGCGGTCGTAGACGTGTCGGGCATAGGCTCTCCTCCTCTATCGCGGCGGATAGGTCAAGCGCGGCATATTGAGCCGTATATCGTTCATGTATGATATGTTAGCACGCCTTGTGCGTATTGACTTCACGCCATGCGCCATAGGTAAAGGCGCACCCCGTTCTCAAGGAGACACCACATGAAACTGACCCTAGCCACCTTCTTCGCCACGGCTGCGCTCGCTACGGGCGCCTTTGCGGAAAGCCATGCGTCCGGTGATGCGGAAGCCGGCGAGAAAGTCTTTGGCAAATGCAAATCCTGTCACATGATTCAGGACGCGGATGGCACGGATATCGTGAAGGGTGGCCGCACCGGGCCGAACCTTTACGGCGTGGTCGGCCGCACCGCTGGCTCTGTTGATGGGTTCAGATATGGCGACGATATCGTTGCTGCGGGTGAGGCCGGGCTGGTCTGGGACGAGGAGAGCTTTGTGAGCTACGTGCAGGACCCCAAGGGCTTCCTCGCCGAGTATCTCGACAAGGGCAACGCCCGGTCCAAGATGTCCTTCCGTCTGCGCAGCGGCATGGAGGATGTCTATGCCTATCTCGTGTCGGTTGGTCCGGCGGCTGAGTGAGCCGGTTTCACGGCTGATCAAATGGAAAAGGCGCACCGCCTGGGTGCGCCTTTTTTCTGTTCCGTATCCCCGGAGGGAGCTTAGTTGCCAAGCGCGGCCGCGCGGGCGGTCAGCCCGAAGGCGGAGCCGACAAGGGCAAAGACGGTCTGGACCGCATTGACCGGGCTTTCGGTCGCGAGAACCGTGTCATCCGGATGGATCGGGAATTTCTTGGCAGCGAAGAGGCCGTCGGCGCTGGTCAGATCGAAGGTGAACACGACCTGCTGCAGATCCGGCCCCGCGCCGCTGTGCGAGAGGTGTTCCGGCGCATATTCCCGCAGCACCAGCACGCCTTTGGGATCGGCCCGGAAGTCCGACAGGCCGCCCATCAATGACATGGCTTCAAGCGCGGTGACGTTGTCCTTCGGGAAGTAGATCAGGCTCTCCTGTCCCGATGCGCCGAGCGCGGTAAAGGCGCGTTCATCCGCTTCCACGACGACCGTATCGCGCGGCTGCAGCAGGGCATTCCGGGAGCCGTCTTCAAGCAGTTTGTCGGCAGAGATCTCGTAGGTGCTCGACCCCCGGATCAGGCGAACCTGCGGATTGCGCATGGCGCCAGGAATGCCGCCCGCATCGGAAATCACGTTCAGGATCTTGTAGTTGCGCGAGGGCATTGGGTAAGCGCCGGGCTGGGCGACGCCGCCGACCACGTCGACCGAATGATCCCGGCCCTGACGCAGGCTCAGCTGGACCTGTGCTGAGGGCACGATGGGTTCAAAGCGGCTCTGGATCTTGGCGCGGGCGCCAGCGGTTGTCATGCCGCGCACGCCGACCTTGTTGACGTAGGGCAGGTAGATCGAGCCGTTGCTGTCGACTTCGAGATTTTCGATCTTGGTGAATCGCTGGCCGGGGTTGGTCAGCAGGGAATTGTCCTGACTGTCCCAGATGGTGACATCGAGCTTGTCACCGGTGCGGATGGTGGAGGAGGTCGCGCCATTCGACGTTTTCGGCCAGTGGTATGTGCCATAGCCGCTGTGCGCGGACCATGCGAGGATTCCGGGGATATTCTCGCGCGTGACGGCCACCACCTGAAACGTCGGATTTTCCGTTTTTCGCTCTTTCAGGATTTCCGATTGCAGGGCCGCGCCGCGCGGAAGACTACAGGCGGTCAACGCCAGAATCGCGGCGAAAACCGTCAGGAGTTTGAATCTAGCAGCCACTGTGCCCCCGGACATCTTTTACCGAATGTGTTGTCACGCTCATTGATACCGTTGATAGATAGTCCCGGTCCAGATTGGAAGAAGAATGACGGGCGCCGGGAGAGCGGACAATTGGCCAAGCGGGTACTGATGTTGGGGGCGAGCGGTCGCCTTGGGCGCATGTTGCGCCGGGTGTGGCAGGATGATCCCTCGCAAGAGTTTGAAATAAAACCTGTTTTTCGGGGATTATCGCCTGTGCGTGATGGTCTGCAATGGCAGGTTGGGGACGATGCGGCACAATTGCCACGGGTCGACGCAATTCTTGCGCTGTGGGGCGTGACGCGGGGCGATGCGGAGCAGCTTGACGCCAATGCCGAACTGGCCTGTGCGGCGATGGAGCTTGGCCGGGTCCTCGGCGCCGGACGGGTGCTGCATGCCTCGACCCAAGCGGTTTATCAGCCGTCAAATGTGCCGATCCCGGAGACCGGTGCAACAGAGCCTGCCGGGGCGTACGGGCAATCAAAACTGGCAGCGGAACGGGCCGTGGAGCGCTGGTGCGCAGAGCATCCGGACGGGCCAAGGGCCGTGCAAATGCGGATTGGCAATGTGGCCGGAGCCGAGAGCCTGTTTGCCAATCTCAAACCCGAAGGCACGGTCACGCTGGATCAGTTCGGGGACGGCACCGGCCCGCAGCGCAGCTATATCGCGCCGCAGGATCTGGCGCAGGTGATCGCGGCGTTGCTGAGGGCGGACATTGCGGGGGCGGTCAATGTCGCCGCGCCGCAGACCACCGCGATGGCGGCGATCGCCCGTGCCGCCGGGGCCGGGGTGATCTGGAAGCCGGCGCCGCAGGGCGCGATGCAATCCATGAGCCTCGACACCCGATTGCTGCAAGGCCTCTGTGCGCTGCCCGACACCGCCGCGGACCCCGCCCGCCTTGTCGACGGGGCGCGTGCATCAGGGGTCTGGCCATGACGCCTTTTCGCCGGTTGATCGATATTCTCAGCGCCTTTGTCCTTGGCACGGTGCTCATGCCGCTGATCCTTTGGGTAACGCTCCTGCTCTTGTTCAAGGAGGGGCGTCCGTTGCTCTACAAGGCAGAGCGCATGAAGACGCCGGACAAGGCGTTTTTGCTCTGGAAATTCAGAACGATGCGACCAGATGACGGGGATCGTGGCGTGTCCGGCGGGGATAAGGCAGACCGGATTACGGAAACTGGCGCGATGCTCCGGCGCAAGCGGCTTGATGAGTTGCCGCAACTCTGGAACCTGCTACGCGGAGACGTGAGCCTCGTCGGTCCCCGGCCGCCGCTGCGCCGCTATGTGGATATGTATCCAGCGATCTATCGCGAGGTGTTGAAATCGCGGCCGGGGATCACCGGCCTGGCCTCGGTGGTCTATCACAAACGTGAAGAGGTGCTGCTATCCCGATGCAGCACGCCAGAAGAGACGGAAGCGGTCTACTGTCGCCGCTGCATCCCGACCAAGGCGCGCATCGACCGGCTCTATGCGCCCAACCGCAACATATGCACGGATTTCCGCGTGATGTTTGCGACGGTGTTCAAGAAGATCAAGCCGCATTGACGTGAGCGACAGGGCCGCCGCGCGGGGTTGGGCCCGGCCGGATGACGCGGTCATCCGTAACCGGACCGCATCACAGGTTCAGCGCCGCAGGGCCTGATTCCCCACGTAGCCGATTTCGAAACCGAGCCACTGGCGACCGGCCAGGATCGTACCTTGCGGATCAACGACGTAGGTGTTGGTGAAGGTCACGCCCTCGCCCTTGCAATCGGCGGTCATGGTGATGCCGGCGCTGTCGATTTCGCCCGCCTTGATGATCTGCCGTCCCCCCGGCGTCACGCTGCAGGTAAAGTTCAGGGTGCGGGTCAGGTCTTCTGGCGTCAGGAAGCGCAGCTGGTAGGATGCCGAGCCGGGCTGCCGCGCCTGCACTGCGCGCAGGAGGGCGTCCTCTTCGCTGCTCATCAGATCCCCGCCGAGGCCCCGGGTGGCGGTGATCATGCCGCTGCGCAGAACCATGCCCTGCCGCGCCGCGCTGCCGTAGCTGTAGTAGGGGCCATTGCGTTCGATCCCGACCAGCAGACCCTGGCTCTCGCGCTTTTCGATATTGATGAATTCGACGGGTGCCGATGTGGCGGCAAGCATCCCGACCATCTGCTGTGCGATGGGGGCGGGGGCCGCGCCATCCGGGGCCTTTTTCAGGTTTGCCTGGGTTTTGAAGTATTCGAGGGCCGGGTTCTTCTCGGTGCCGCAGGCACTGAGTGCGAGGCCGGCGATGAGCGCGAGGCCGAGGCCAAACCGGCGTTTTTTCATGATGTTCATCGCCAGAACCTCCCCCAGGAGCGGGCCACGTCCGGTTCGTGATACTCGCGGACCTTGTTGTAAAGCCGTCCGCGAACGGCCAGTTTCGCGCCGCCATCGCGGGACAGGGACCGGAGCGTCGTGCTCTCGGTCTTGCGATCGGCCGATCCGATGAGCGAAGCGATCGGTATGGTGAAGCGCAGACCCTTGTCGAACGAGCCTTCGCCGAAGTCCTCTGCGGACACGTTGGTTTTGGTTGCGTAGGCCCCGATGCTCCAGCCGTTGGCAAATTCCTTGTCGATTGCGACCGTCGCGCCGTAGTCCCCGGCGAGGTAGCGACCGACGTCAAGCGTTCCGTGGAAGCCGTTTCCGAAGGCATAGTAGGCGGAGACGTGGCCGTTGACGTTGGGAATTTCGCGGCGGATGCCGGTGGCGGGATCGACCGTGATCATGTCCTGAAGGCCAAAGCCCTGGTCGAAATCGCGGCGCACGATGTAGTTCAGTTCTGCGCCCAGCGCGAGGCGGCTGTTGACCGGCTTCCAGAGAAGCTCGCCCGAGACGCCCGCGTACATGGTTTCGAGATAGCCGAAGGTCATGCGCGAGTAGAGGTTGCGCCCGGGGCGACCGTACATGGCGACCTGCAGGAATTCGATCGAATTGTCGGCTTCGAGATAGGCGGCGGCATCTGTCCGGACGCGGGGAAGCGCGCTGGAGCTGAGGCGCAGTTTGTCGTCGCCGTTGGAGAACAGCTTGCTGCGGACGGCGCCCGATATTTCGATGTTCGAGGTCACGTCGACCTTGGCCCAGGCCCGCAGGCCGCCGCGCAGGGCGACGGGGTTGTCCGGATCGAACAGCGTGCTTGAGATATAGGGGGCGAGGGACCAGCTGAACTTGGGATAGAGGTCCGGATCGACCTTTGGCAGCCGCCCGTAGGCATCGGTGATCGCGGTGCGCGCCAGCATGGCGTCGGCGCTTTCATGTTCGAGGCGTTCGAGATCGGAGCGGCGCAGCGTTACGGCGGACATGGCCATGCCGTTGACCACGGGGACGATGACGAATTCCTCGACCGACGTGGGCATGGTGCGGCTCATGGCGCGGGCGGTGCGGCCAATGGCCTGACTCGGGGCGCCGTAGGTCGGGTTCACGAGACGCACGGTGGCGCGCTTCGGCTCCAGCGTCAGGCCTTCGACCTTCAGTCCATCCTTGTCGGCGATGGATCGCAGAGACTGCCTGGCGTCGGCAACAACGGCGTCATTGCCGACCCAGCCGAGATTGGACGCCGAGCCCGCCGGACGCACGCGCAGTGGATAGGAGGCGGCTTCGTTGCCGCCGGGAATACCGAAGGTTTTCGGGTTCAGCGCGATGGTGACCTGCGCGCCGATCTCATTGCCGTTCACATGGTAGAGAGACAGCTGCGAGCCGCTGTTCCAGCGGTAATCGACGCCGAAGTTCCACGGGCTGTCCTTGGACATTTTTCCAAGCCGGGTTTCCTCGGTATAGTTGTCCGAGGAATATTCGAGCGAGAAATTCCATTTCTTGTTCGGGGCATAGGAGATGCCGCCAAATCCGGACACGGGTCCGCGGAACCAGCGGTCGTAATTCGGCACACCCCCGGTGTCGAGCACCACGTTGGGGCGGCTTCCGGTGGTTGCAAAGCTGTTGTAGCTGCCAAGGCGTCCCCAGCCGAGGCCGCCGGTCAGTTTGAGCCCCGGCGCGACGGATTTCGTGGCCACGATGTATTCGCCGCCAAGGATGCCGGTGCCGACAAAATCCTGCAGGCCAATGACGACGGAGGGCAGGATGTCGCCTTCGCGGATCAGCTGGTAGCGCAGATCGAAGGAGCGGTCGTAGTAGACGCCCGCCGAATTGCTGGCCGGGTGATTGAAATTGTCGATGCCGGTGTAGCGGAAGGTGCCCGACAGGCGCGGCGTGATCTGAAATCCAATGGTGGTTTTCGTGCTGTCGCCGACCTGCGATACGGTCGCGGTCAGGGTGCCGTCGGGATCGACCTCGCCGGTCGGCATGTCGACAAGGCCCGGCACACCATAGGTATTGTGGCTGGGAACGTAGGGTGCGTCCTGCGCAAGGGCACTCCAGGCGGTCAGTCCGGCGATGGCTCCGACGGCGGTTCCGGACACTTGCAGGGCGCGCCTTGCCCGTGCCGATTTACGTTTCGGCATGCCGTTCCCCCTTTGAAACTCAGTTTGCCTTTTCCTGTGCTAGACATTTTGCGGTGCGCTGTCCATTCCGGACCCTTCCACGGTGCGGCGATGTGGGAAAATCAGTACGGGATTGTTGCTCTTTGGTTTGGCCCGCCCGGCGCAGACCTGGACCCCGGCCCGCATTAACGAGACATTTTTATTTGTTAAGTCGCTGGTAAAGCGCGGGAGCCTATACCCATTCCGGTGGGAAAAGAGGTGGTGAGATGAGTGGCGACAACAAGGTTGCGCCGATCATAATCAAGCGGAAGAAAGTGTCTGGTGGCGATGGCCATCACGGCGGGGCATGGAAGGTGGCTTATGCTGACTTCGTGACCGCGATGATGGCATTCTTTCTCTTGATGTGGTTGCTGAACGCGACAACGGAAAAACAGCGCAAGGGTATTGCGGACTACTTCAGCCCGACGATCGCGCTGTCGCGCGTTTCAGGTGGCGGCGATGGTCCTTTGGGCGGGGAATCGGTTTTTGCCGAGAATGTGCTGCCTCGCATGGGAACCGGCTCAACGAGCCTGCGTGCAACGGCCGAAAACCGTCAGAAGGGCAGCATGTCCGAAGGCGAGCAGGCCGAGCAGGATGCGCAAGACGAGGTCTTTGAGCAGGCGGAAGACATGCTTATGGGCCGCGGCGGCGAAAGCATGGTCGCAGATGAGCTGATGAAGCACATCTTTACGGAAGTCACGGACGAAGGGCTTGTCATAGAGCTGTTCGGCACGCGCGAAGCGCCCTTGTTCGACGAGGACGGCCTTCCGACGCGGCTGTTGCGTGATCTTGCGGTTGTGCTTGTCCGGGCCTCCGCATTGGTGAAAAATCCGATTGCCATCGAAGGGCATACGGCGGCCTACCCCGTGGTGATCGCACGCAATCCCAAATGGGATGTCTCCGGGGAGCGCGCCGCGATGTTCCGGAAGCTCATGATCGAGGCGGAACTGCCGGAAAGCCGCGTGGCTCGCGTGACGGCACATGCCGACCGCGAACCGAAGGTGAGCAACAGGATGGATGCCCGCAACAATCGGCTGGAGATCATCTTCCTGCGCAGTGCCGCCAGCATGGAGTGAGGGGCCCGGGCGCTCGGGTAAGATTGGATTGATTTTTAGCTGTTAGCGCCCCGGTAACCTAACCGCACTATTTGTTGTCCTCGGATTAGAACCGAGACAGCAGAAAGGCGTGTCAATGACAATCTCCTCCTCCCTCAATGCCGGTGTATCTGGGCTTGCAGCCAATGCGACCCGGCTTGCGACGATCTCTGACAACATCGCCAACAGCTCGACTTATGGGTATCGCCGCTCAGAAACCGAATTCAACTCATTGGTCATGAGCAATGGCGGTCGCTCTTACACTGCCGGCGGTGTGACAACGTCGAACATTCGCCTGATCGACCAGAAGGGCTCGCTTGTCAGTACGGACAACGCGACGGATCTCGCAGTGCGAGGCCGCGGCATGATTCCCGTAGTGTCCCAGTCGCAATTCAACGCGACTGGCGAGCCTGATCTGCTGTTGACCACGACCGGGTCCTTTCGCCTCGATGAAAACGGGTATCTGGCGAACGAGGCCGGGTACTATCTGATGGGATGGCCGGCGTCTCCTGACGGAACGATCCCAACCTATCCCAGGGATACAACGGAAGGTTTGGAGCCGATTCGGTTCAGCCAGAGCCTGACCGGTGACCCGACGACGGCCGTTGAGGTCGCGCTCAACCTTCCGGCGACAGATACGGTTGAGGGTTCGAACGGCGATTCCTACTATCTGTCGGTAGAGTACTTTGACAACCTCGGCGTTTCGCAGTCGTTGGCTGTGAGTTTCACACCGACAGTGCCGGCGCCCGGTGGTGGCCAGTCGAACGAGTGGACCATGACAATTGCCGACTCGGCTCAGGCCGGCGCAATTATCGGCGAGTATACGATCGAATTCGACGACAGTCGTGCGAATGGCGGTCAGATCTTGGCCGTAACCACCGTGTCCGGCGGCGCGTATGATCCGTTGACCGGCGTTTCCATTGTGGACGTGGCTGGTGGACCGATCGCATTCAATATTGGTGCCGTCGGTGAAAACAACGGGCTGTCACAATTGTCCGACGGTTTCGCACCGATTTCGATTTCCAAGGATGGCTCTGAGGTGGGGAATATGGTGTCCGTCGAGGTGGACGCGAACGGTTTTGTCAGCGCGATGTACGATACCGGTGTGAGCCAGGTCTTGTATCAGGTGCCGCTGGCGGATCTGCCCAATCCGAATGGCATGATACCGATGGACAACCAGACGTTCAGACCATCGACGGAGAGTGGCACCTACTTCCTTTGGGATGCCGGTGATGGTCCGACGGGTGACATCAAGTCCTACTCCCGTGAAGAATCGACCACCGATGTTGCCCAGGAGCTGACCTCCATGATCCAGACCCAGCGGGCCTATTCGTCGAATGCCAAGGTCATTCAGACCGTGGACGAGATGCTTCAGGAAACCACGAACATCAAACGCTAATCCGTTTGATGTCAGCCCCTTAAGGAGGCAGTGTCATGTCGTTATCCGGAGCCTTGATGAACGCGTTCAGTGGCCTGAAGGCCACGTCGCGGGGCGCGGCCATCGTGTCGACCAACATCGCGAACGCCACGACCGAAAGCTACGGTCGGCGATCTCTGGCGCTATCGTCCGCTTCCGCGGGAACGATCGGAGGTGTTCGGATCGATGGCGTCGTTCGCCATACCGACCCCGCATTGGTCTCTGACAGGCGGGTGTCGGACTCCAGCCTCGGCTGGGCCGACAGCATGCTGGCCTTTGCCAGCCGTCTTGAAGCGACGGTCGGGGAAACCGGCAGCCCCGGCTCTCTGACCGATCTGGTAACCGCTTTCGAGAACGCCCTGGTGACCGGGGCGGCCAATCCCGCCTCGACCCAGCGATTGGAGACGATTGCAACTTCGGCAGACGATGTGGCGGAGAAGCTTAACGTGCTGTCTAACTTTGTTCAGGATGAGCGCGTAACAGCGGATACCGCGATATCCAAACAGGTCCAGACCCTGAACGACACAATGGTCCGGCTTGAAGAGATAAACAATGACGTGGTCAAGTCCGGAACCACCGGCGCGGATATCTCATCATTGCTCGACGAACGGGCGCGCCTGCTTGATTCGGTTTCGGACATCGTGCCGCTGCGCGTGATCGGCCGCGAAAATAACACCGTTGCGGTCTATACGCAGGGTGGGGCGGTGCTTCTCGACGGCAAGACCTTCGAAGTGGGCTTTTCGAAGACCAATGCCATCAGCCCCTATATGACAATGGCGGCCGGCGATCTCAGTGGTCTGACATTGGACGGTGTCGCGGTCAGTTCGCGAAATGGCGGGCAATTGTCGGGCGGGACTCTGGGCGCGGCTTTCGAGCTGCGGGATGTCACCTCGGTTGAACGGCAGGCACAACTTGACGGCATTGCACGGGATTTGATTGACCGGCTTGGCCCTGGCGGTCCGGACACGACGCTGGGTGCCGGGGATCCGGGCCTGTTCACGGATGAGGGCCTAGCTTTCGATCCGTTGCAAGAGACCGGCATCGCCCAGCGCATTCAGTTGAATTCTCTGGTTGCCCCCGGCAGCGGCGGGAGTTGGCGTCTACGAGACGGGCTTGGAGCGTTAACGCAGGGGGAGGTCGGGGATTCGACGATCCTGACAGCGATCTCAGCCGCGCTCGAAGAGCAGGTGGCTCCCGGTTCGGCGTCGCTCGATGCCATTCCGAGTAGCTTCATGAACCAGATTTCGGATTTCGCATCAGATGTCGTGGGGGAGCGGGTCCGGGCGGAAAATCGCCATGTCTTTTCGTTGTCACAGAACACAAATCTCAAGGAGGCGGAGCTAGCCAAAGGGGTCGATACGGATTTCGAAATCCAGAACCTGATGGAAATCGAGCAGCTTTACACCGCCAACGCCAAAGTGATGCAGACCGTCGACGAATTGCTTGAACGTCTGATGAGCATCTGAGGAGAAAGTAAATGGATTCAGTAGGTAACCTGGCGCGATCCCTGGTGCTGCGTACCAATCAGGTGCGACTGCGTGAAGAAATGGACAAGCTCGCCGTCGAGGTCTCGACCGGGTTGGTCAAGGACCCTGGTAAACATCTGAAG
Source organism: Pacificoceanicola niger (assembly GCF_048553275.1). Classification (NCBI taxonomy): domain Bacteria; kingdom Pseudomonadati; phylum Pseudomonadota; class Alphaproteobacteria; order Rhodobacterales; family Roseobacteraceae; genus Pacificoceanicola; species Pacificoceanicola niger. The sequence goes on along the minus strand of NZ_JBLZMW010000027.1, from coordinate 25,862 downwards.
GGTGACCTCAGCAATCTGCTGGCCATCGACCGGACCCTGTCCAAGCTTGATGCGTTCAAGGTCAATGTGACCGAGGCCACCTATATAGCCAGCACCATGCAGACGACGCTGGATGAGATGCAGGTTCGGACGCAGTCGCTTTCTCAGACGCTGACCTCTGCCGAACTGACGCCGTCGGGCGAACTCCTGTCGACCATGTCCGAGGATGCGGAAAGTGCATTGGGTCAGGTCATGGGCGCATTGAACCGCTCGGTTGCCGGGCGCACGTTGTTCGCGGGCACGGCTACGGACCGGGCGGCGGTTTTGCCGGTGGAAGACATGATGACAGCTCTGACCACGGCGCTTGCCGGCCAGACGGATCTGGCGGGAATCGAAACGGAACTCGATCTGTTTTTTGGCCCTGGAGGCGCTTACGAGACAACGATTTACCTAGGTTCGAATACCGGTGTCAGCCCGATCCGGCTTGGCGAGAACGAATCCGCGAATGTGGACATTCGCGCAACGGACGACACATTCCGCGAGTTGTTGAAGCCACTGGCGTTGGCGGCCGTCGCATCGAACCCCTTGCTCGCGCTTGATGAGAACACGCAAGTCGATCTGCTTTCCAAAGCCGGACGGGACTTGCTCGCGGCGCAGGAGCCGCTGGTCGAGTTGCGCGCAGGCATTGGTTCTCTTGAGGCCCGGATCGAGGAGACGAAGACCCGAAACTCGGCCGAGCGAACCGCAACCAGTCAGGCCAAGCTCGAACTGGTCGGTGCCGAACCCTATGAAACCGCATCGCGGTACGAAATCATACGCGGTCAGCTTGAGAGCCTTTACACCATCACGGCCCGCTCCCAGCGGCTTTCGCTGGCGGAGTTTCTCTGATGCCAATTCAGAAAATTTTCATAGTTTTTTTAACACTTCTTCTTACCGCCGGCGTCGTGCATGCGCAGTCGGTACGGATCAAGGATCTGGTGGAAGTGGACGGGGTTCGCGCAAACGATCTGGTTGGATATGGCCTTGTGGTCGGTCTCAACGGGTCGGGCGACGGGCTGCGGAATGCGCCGTTCACAGAAGAGATCATGTCGAACATTCTCGAGCGGCTCGGCGTCAACGTCACGGGTGAGCAGTTTCGGCCTAAAAACGTGGCGGCTGTAATTGTCACAGCCAAGTTGCCCGCGTTCTCGCGGGTCGGCAATCAGATCGATGTGACGGTTTCCGCGATTGGCGACGCCAGCAGCTTGCTTGGCGGGACGCTGATCATGACACCACTTAACGCCGCAGATGGCGACATTTACGCGGTGGCGCAGGGCGCTGTTATCGCGGGCGGGGTTGCGGCGCAGGGCGATGCCGCGGCGGTTGTGCAGGGCGTTCCGACGGCTGGTGTGATCCCGTCGGGCGCACGTGTCGAACGGGAAATAGATTTCGATTTTACGCAGCTTTCGAGCTTGCGCCTCGCCCTGCGCGAGCCAGATTTCACCACGGCGGCCCGGATTGAAGACGTTATCAATCAACGCGTTGGAGGCAGGGCCGCAATGATGTTGGATGCGGGTACGGTCCAGGTTAATCTTGCTCGCACGGGTGCCTCGTCGCCCGCGCGGGCCGTTGTCGCCATTGAAAACCTCTCCGTGGAGCCGGAACGCAGGGCCCGCGTGGTGGTGGATCAGAGGTCCGGCACCATTGTCATGGGGTCCGACGTTCGTATTTCCCGCGTAGCCGTATCGCAAGGAAACCTGACATTGCGAATCCAAGAGGCCCCGTTGGTCGTTCAGCCCAACCCGTTTGCAGAGGGTGAGACCGTGGTGATTCCGCGCACGGCGGTGGGGATCGAGGATGAGCCCGGAATCGGTCTTGCGGAGGTGCCAGAGGGTACGTCCTTGTCCGAGGTGATTTCCGGTCTGAATGCGCTTGGTGTCAGCCCGCGCGACATGATCGACATCCTCAAGAGCATCAAGGCGGCGGGTGCCTTGCACGCTGAATTTGTCGTGATGTGACGGGATTTATTGCTGCTGGTGAGAGGTTCTTAACGGCTGCGTGGCATCGTCATCTCTAGGTTACTGTCGGGAGTCCGGAATGCTTGGAATCATCGGTATTGCCGTGATATTTATCATGGTATTTGGCGGGTATATATTGGCGGGTGGCAAGCTGGGGATTATTCTCAAGGCATTGCCATTCGAATTCATGATGATCGGTGGCGCCGCTGCGGGAGCGTTTCTCATCAGCAATGATGGCGGTGCCGTCAAGCACACGCTCAAAGATGTCGGAAAGGTGTTCAAGGGCACCAAATGGAAGCCGAGCGATTATCGTGATCTTCTGTGCCTGCTGTTCGAGCTTATTCGCCTGGCGCGGAGCAGCCCGGTGGCGATCGAAGAACATATCGAATCCCCTGAGGAATCAGCAATTTTTCAGAAGTACCCCAAGATCCTTGGCGACAAATACGCGATCGAGTTGATCTGTGACACTATGCGATCGGTATCAATGAACTATGACGATCCGCACCAGGTTGAAGAGGTGCTGGACAAGCGGATCGAGGGGATGCAGCACCATGCGCTGCACTCCAGTCATGCAATCCAATCACTTGCGGACGCTCTTCCTGCCTTGGGAATTGTTGCGGCGGTTTTGGGTGTGATCAAGACAATGGCATCCATCGATCAGCCGCCTGAAGTCTTGGGAAAAATGATTGGCGGGGCGCTTGTTGGCACCTTCCTAGGTGTGTTCTTGGCTTACGGCCTCGCGGCGCCTTTCGCAAGCAAGGTAAAAGCGGTGGTGGAGGAGGATATGCACTTCTATCAATTGATCCGGGAGGTCCTGGTTGCCAACTTGCACAATCATGCCACGAATATCTGTATTGAAGTCGGCCGTCAGAACGCGCCGTCTCACTCTCGACCGAGTTTTATCGATCTCGAAGAAGCTTTGAAATCTGTCAAGCAGGACGCAGCATGAGGCGACTGGCTTGTGCACTTCTTCTGGCAGTTTTTCCCATTCGAGCCGTGGCCCAAGACGTCGTTGTGCGAAGTGGTGAGCATGGTGACTTTACTCGATTGGTGCTCTCGGTTCCGGAGGGCACGGGATATGAAGTCATTGAACAGCCAGAGGCTGGGATCGTGCGCGTAGCGCTATCCCGCGCTGGCCTTAGCTTCGATACATCGACAATTTTCAACAAGATCAACACAAATCGAATTTCAGCGGTAACGCCTGTTCCCGGCGAGTCTGCAATCGATATCTCGCTGAACTGCCCCTGTGGAGCCGATTCGTTCACGCTTCGCGGGACCATGATTGTGGTTGATCTCAGTGAGCGGGAAGGTGCTACAATGCCTGCTCCGACAAACCAACCCGACCCGGCTCCTGAGGTCGTTCGGCGACTGCCGACAGCATCCGAACTGTCGCTGGCGCGCGAGTTGTCCACTGTTCGCGTGGATGGTTTGCCCAGCATTGGACCTGACCGATCACCAGAGCCCCTCTTGCCCAGCGTCGGTATTTTGCGTCCTCAAACCAATCGTTTGGATCAAGACCCGAAAGATCAAAGGGACTCAGATCCTTACGCCTTGGGGGATACGATCGCCGAACGATTGGCGCGTGCGGCAACCGAAGGTTTGCTCGATCCAGCGCTCGCCGCCAAGCCTGATGTCGCCAACCTGTCGCTGCGTCCGGTATCCACTCCGGAGCCAACTGGCGAAACGAGTGATGCAGTGAGTGACCTGGCTCGTCAGTTGACAGGTCTGGAAGCGACCGGAACAAAGAAGGGTGTCGTGTCGATCGGCGCAACGGAATGCACGCCAGACAGAGAGCTGACGGTGTCCGATTGGACTGATGTTGAGACTGTTAACGAGGTTCTTGCGGGAGGCCATGCAGAGCTCTTCGGTGAATTTGACGTCGTGAATGAACGCGCGGTCCGTAATTACGCGCGCGAATTGATATACTTTGGCTTTGGTGCGGAGGCGCGGGCGGCAATGCAGGCTTTGCCGGATGGAACGGACTCGGCCCTGCAGGCCATCAGTTATCTCGTGGATGGAGAAGTGGATCCGACGCGCTGGTTCGAATCTCAAGCGGATTGTGATGGTTATGCCGCCTTCTGGTCGGCGTTAAGCGGGGGCCTCCGCGTTGAAAACACCCATTACAACGCGGGAGGAATCTTGCGAGGTCTTGAGAACCTTCCGGAACATTTGCGGGATTTTCTTGGCCCGATAGTGGCTCAGAAGTTGTCGACGTCGGGCAAGACAGATCTTGCTCGTGACGTCCTGCGACGCCTTGAGCGGCTGCATGGCGGACCCACTGATAGCCTGACGCTGGGAGAAGCGCAGATTGCATTTCGCGAGGGGAAAATTGATGAGGCGCAAGAAGCGTTGCAATCCATCAGCGCGCTGAGTGAGCGCGACGCACCAAGCGCGATCACGACATCTGTTGACATTGCTCATGCCCGACAGGAGCCGGTCTCCGAGGGGGTTGTCGAATTGACGGCAGCCTATGCTTCCGAGCTACGGGATAGTGATCAGGGTCCGGATCTCTGGAAAGCCCATCTTCGCACTCTTCTGCTGAACGATCACTTTGCCCAAAGTTTTCAAACGCTGGCTGAAGGCGATTTCGTCCCTCGAGAGATGCAGAAAGATATGGCTATAGAAGTGGTTGCCGCGGTGACCGAGCGCGCAGATAATCTGGCTTTTTTGAAGTATGTCATGAGCGATGCGCTTGATACGACGCGTTTGGATAGCCCGGAACTAGAGTTGTCCATCATCTCACGTCTCATCGATTTGGGCATGCCTGATATGGCGCTCGACAGAATAGAAAGGCGACCTGATCTTGCGCCGGAACGGGAGTTTCGTCTGGCGCGTGCAAAAGCACTTCTTGCGCTGTCCAGACCTGAAGAGGCCGAGATTTTCCTCGTCGGGCTGCGCGGGGAAAACATCGACATTCTGCGCGCAGAAGCGCGTCGCAGAATGGGAGATTATTCTTACGCGCGAGAGCTTTACGACGGTATGGGTGAGACAGAGCAGGCGTTGAGCAGCGCTTGGCTTTCCGGCGATTGGGAACGTGTCTCGCAAGAGGCGGATACACCACTTGGGCAGGCGGCCCGGCTGCTCGAAGCCGATACCCCCGCGCCGGAGAGGCCCAGCCTGAACTACGCCGAAGAGTTGTCAAGCGATGCGGCAGAGACGCGCGAGACTCTGAGGGCCTTGTTGGAGGCGACGCGTATCGGTTCAGGCGGTTGAGAGAAACTTACTAAAAATCAACGCATCGGAATTAGCGTCATCTGTGAAATGCGGATGTTGGAAAAGGCCAAGAAATGGCGATAACACTCACTGTAGCCGACCAGCGTCGCGGAGCGCGGACCGGTCGGTGTAATGGCTGGCGCGTTACTTTCGGAGTACGCCGGACATGAAGCTGACACTGTCTTCCTTCACCCGGCCGACGATCCTTTTCGCGCTGGCTTTGATGGCAATCATTGTCATGATGATCCTGCCGATGCCGTCTTGGGTCTTGGACGTCGGGCTTGCGACGTCTTTCGGCCTCGCGATCCTGATTTTTACCGTCACGCTGTTCATTGAGCGGCCTCTGGATTTTTCCGCGTTTCCAACGATTCTGCTGACGTCCTTGATGCTGCGTTTGTCCTTGAACGTCAGCTCAACCAAGCTGATCATCGGAAATGGTCACACGGGGACTGGCGCGGCGGGCGAGGTTATCGAGGGGTTTGCGAGCTTCGTGATGGGGGGCAGCGTTTTCCTCGGTCTCGTGGTTTTTGGCGTCCTGATGATCGTCAATTTCACTGTCATCACCAAGGGCGCGGCCCGCATGGCCGAGGTCTCTGCACGGTTTGCGCTTGATGGGATGCCGGGCAAACAGCTCGCGATTGACGCCGATATGGCCGCAGGTGCAATCGACCATGCCGAAGCCAAGGCGCGTCGGGATCGGGAGCAACAGGAAACAACGTTCTTCGGCTCACTGGATGGTGCGTCGAAATTCGTTAAGGGCGACGCAGTGGCGGGCCTGCTGATTACCGGTTTGAACCTGATCATGGGCGTTGCCATGGGGGTTTTCGTCCATGGCATGGGGTTTGGCAATGCGCTTGAAACCTATGCGATTCTCACAGTGGGCGATGGGCTCGTCACGCAGATCCCGGCGGTGATCATTTCGATCGCGGCCGGCCTGCTGCTCGCGCGCGGGGGCACCACCGGAGCGACTGATCTTGCGATTCTCGGGCAGCTGGGCCGACACCCTTCGGCGCTTGCCACGGTTGGTATTCTGATGGCGCTGTTCGCACTGGTCCCTGGTCTGCCCTTTCTTCCCTTCATCGCCGGGGCAGGTGTGCTCTGCTTCTCGGCGTGGTGGTTGGCCAATCGACCGGAACCGGAAGAGGAGTCCGAAGCGCCGGAAAACGAGGACGATGGTCCGCGCGAACGGCGGATGGGCGACGTGCTGGATCTCGACGATATCCACGTGGAATTTGCACCGGATCTTGTGAACATGGTTCTGGATCCCGGCACTGGGCTCGATGCGCGGATTGCGAATATGCGCACGCATGTCGCCTCCCACTACGGTTTGATCCTGCCTGAAATGCGGTTGACGGACGCGCCGGAACTGCGGCCGGGCACCTATGTTGTAAAGATACACGGGGTAGAAATGGCGCGGGGCGAGTTGAATGCCGATCTTGTGCTTGCCCTGATGCCGGAGGATCGGTCGTCGCTGCCTGCCGGGCGTGATGTCACAGAGCCCGTTTACGGCGCACCGGCGCGGTGGATTCGACCTGAGGATCAGGAGCGTGCGGCGATCACCGGGGCGACCATCGTGTCTCCGACCGAGGTGCTTGCGACCCACCTTCTTGAGGTCATCCGCCGTAATTTTGGCCGCCTGCTGACGCTGAAATCGCTCCGCCGTTTGCTCGATGAAATGGCGACGCTGAGCAATCCGGCGCGGGCGGAAGCAAACCGCAAGCTGATTGATGAGCTGATCCCAGACAAGGTGCAGATTGACACGTTGCATCAAGTCCTGCGACTGCTGCTGGATGAACAGGTCTCGGTTCGCAACCTGCCCTTGATCCTTGAGGCGATCGCGGAAATGCGGGGCCATCAAAACCAGCCGGAAGCCATTTGTGAGCATGTGCGGAAACGCCTTGGGTTCCAGCTTGTTGCCGGGTTGCGGCGTGAAGACGGGACGATCCCGCTGATCCAGCTGGCGCCGGAGTGGGAAGAGACCTTCTTGTCTTATCAGATTGACGGCGGGCAGGGTGCGCTTGATGTTGCCTTGCCGCCGGAGCGGTTCGAGGCGCTGACAGAGGGTCTCGCTGAACAGATCGGCGAGGCTGGCAATCGGGGCGTGATCCCGGCGGTGGTGACCACATCCAGGCGTCGGCGATTCCTGCGCACCGTCATGGCGTCAAAGGGAATGACCAATCCGGTGATGTCCTTTGAGGAAATCGGGCTGGAAGCGCGTCCGGCGTTGATTGGCGTGGTGGCGGCGTGATTGCCGGGCTGGATGGGCTCGTCAATCTGACGATGTCGGCGCTTTGGGGCAGCCTGATCGTTTTCTTCAGGGTGGCGGCGGCGATGGCTGTCTTGCCTGGCCTTGGGGAGCAAATGCTCTCTGTGCGTATCAAATTGGTGCTGGCGATCGGGCTTACCTCTGTTGTTGCGCCGGCGGTTCTTCCGGAAATTTCCCTTCCAGAGCCGAGTTTTGGAAATTTCGTCGCTGCCTTGATGACAGAAACGCTGGCAGGTCTGTTCATTGGTCTGATGCTGCGTTTGTTCATTCTGGCGATTCAGATCGCCGGGTCGATCGCGGCGCAGTCAACCTCACTGGCGCAGATTTTCGGCTCCCAAGGACTTGATCCCCTACCGGCCATTGGACATATCCTCACGCTGTCGGCGCTGGCTTTGCTGATGGCGACAGGCTTTCACGTCAAGGCTGCAGCTTATATCGTGCTGTCTTATGATCTGCTCGCACCGCTGCAGTTCCCGGACCCCGTGGCCGTGGCGGATGCGGGGCGGCAGCGGATTGCACACTGTTTTACTTTGGGATTCAGCCTTGCGGCTCCCTTTGTGATCATGTCGGTGCTGTACAACCTGACCCTCGGCGTCATCAACAAGGCCATGCCGCAATTGATGGTCGCCTTCGTTGGCTCACCTGTGATCACTTTCGGGTCTGTCGCAATGCTGTTGCTCTGTTCGCCGATTATCCTGTCGGTGTGGCTCGCTGCGGTCGAGGCATTCCTCGCCAACCCGTTGCGGTAGACCGATGGCTGATGAAGAGGACAGTGGCGAAAAGAGCCACGAACCATCCCCGAAAAAGCTCGAAGACGCTCGCAAGAAAGGTGAGATTCCCAGAGCGCCAGATCTTTCGACGGCGATGTCATATCTTGGCCTGCTGCTTTGCGGGATAACGCTCGGTGGGCCGGTGCTGCGCGAATTCGCCAATGCGCTGTTGCCATTGATTGAACAGCCCGACCGGTTGGAATCGCTGTTCTTCCGGGATGGCGCGACCGAGGTCGCGGGAGAGGTGCTCAGCGCAACGTTGGTGCCGACGCTTCCGATCTTTCTTGTCCCGGGAGCGATGGTCTTGTTGACGCTCCTGGCATCGCGCGGGATTTTGTTCACGCCGTCAAAGCTGGTTCCGAAGGGGCAGCGGCTCGATCCGATTTCCAATGCCAAGAACAAATACGGCCGGCGGGGGCTCTTCGAGTTCTTCAAGAGCTTCGTGAAGCTGGTGGTCTATTCAATCTGCCTGGCGCTGTTCTTGCGAAACAAGCTCGGGGAGATCGTCGGTAGTATTTACGCCAGTGCCGCGGAAAGTGCGGTGATGATGATGAACCTCATGATGGATTTCCTCATCCTCGTGGTGATTATCGCGATGGTCATCGGCGGGCTCGACTTTTTCTGGCAGCGCGCCGAACACATGCGGAAAAATCGTATGACACTCAAGGAGTTGCGGGACGAGTTCAAGGAATCGGAAGGTGATCCGCACTTCAAACAGGCGCGCCGCAGCCGCGCACAGGAACTGGCCATGGGGCAGATGATGGCTGAGGTGCCGAAGGCGGACGTCATTATTGTGAACCCGACGCATTATGCGGTGGCGTTGAAATGGAGCCGGATGCCGGGCGCTGCACCGGAATGCGTGGCCAAGGGTGTGGACGAAATTGCCTTGAAAATTCGAGAGCTCGCAGCAGAGAACAATGTGCCGATCCACTCCGACCCGCCGACGGCGCGCGCACTTTATGCGACCACGAACATTGGCGACCAAATCGCATCAGAGCATTACCGCCCGGTCGCGGCGGCGATCCGCTTTGCTGATGCCATGCGGGCCAAAGCACGACAGAGAGGCTGGTAAATGACTGATAAATTTAGTGATATTATAAGCGTCAGCAGCATCTTGCAGGAGCGGGCGTTGGATAAGCACCGGCAAAACCTTGCGACAAGCAAGAGGCTTCAGGATGAGTTGACCCAAATTGACACGCTGCGCCAGGCGATTCAGGCAGACGGGGCATCGCTGGGTGCGCGGCAGCTTTCGGGAGCAGACACCCTTTGGCAGACGTGGCTGGTGACAAAACGGGCGCGGCTGCTGCAGGAAATGGCCATGGCGCGGGCGCTTGAAGCGGATAGCCTGGCGCGGGCCCGCACTGCCCAGGCCCGGTATGATGCCGCTAACGCTCTGGAAAAAGAGGAAAAAAAACGTATTCGCGACAGGCGCATATTGGCCCAGACCGAAGCGCTTGAAGATATGGGCCGTTTGCGGCAAGCCCTGTCGGACAATCTGTAACAGCGAGGCCTCTTGGCGATCGCAGCGAAAGCGCCTACTTGCAGACCATGCGCCTGTTTCGAAAAAAGAAATCAGATTTGCCCGCCTTCGATGCGCCGGTGGCTCCCGATGTGCCGTTTTATGCCGTCGGGGATCTGCACGGTTGTGATCGGCTTTTTCAGAAACTGATGGCGCAGCTTGAAACGGAAGCGCATCCTGATGCGCGGCTGGTATGTGTTGGCGACTATGTCGATCGCGGCGATGACAGCGCCGCGCTCTTGCGGCGGCTCTTCGAACTGCAGGTTGACTCAGATGGGTTGATGATTTGCCTTATGGGAAATCATGAGCGTATGTTGCTGAATTTCCTGTCTGATCCGGCGCAACAGGGATTGCGCTGGCAACGGAATGGCGGTCTGCAGACGTTGGCCAGCTATCATATGCGGGGCGTACCGGAGACGGGACGGCCGAAGGAATGGATTGATCTCGCGGCAGCACTGCGCGCCAAGATGGGCGAGCCTCTTGTTGCATGGCTTGAGAATCTCCCGCTGTTCTGGCGGTCAGGCAACGTGATTGTAGCTCATGCTGGCGCAGATCCAGAGCGGCCCGTTGACGTGCAGGGCGAGAAAGAGCTGCTCTGGGGGCGGTCGAAATTTTATGAACGAGTGCGCACGGACGGGATTTGGGTGGCCCATGGTCATGTGATTACGCGCAGCCCGAAGGCTGAAAGTGGTCGAATTCCCCTTGATACCGGCGCTTATGCCACCGGGCGCCTGACGGCGGCGTTGGTCGAGGCGGGCAAGGTGCGGTATCTGAGTACCTGAGCCGCCGACCTCAGAGTCCAGGAAGCCCCTTCAGCGTCAGATCGCAGACGAGCCGTGCATAGCTTTCGCGTGCTTCACGGCCCGCACCGGTGTTCCACATATGGTACCAGTTGAGCATTCCAAAGAGTGACATGGTCGCGGCGCGGCGCTTTTCCCTGTCATCGGCGAGGCTCGGCGGCGCGCAGGCGCAAAGCGTGTCAGCGGTAAACCGAACGAGATCGCGCTGATAGCTGCGCAGCAGGTCCTGCTGATCCTCGGGCAGGGAGCCAAGCGCATTCATCTGAACCTTGTGCTCGTAATCCTGGCCTTGATAGGCCATCAGAATTTCACCCACGACCCTGCGGAAGCGGGCCTCTGCGTCCATGCCTTCGAGCGGCAGAGTGCATATCCGGTCGCGCAGAGCGGATAGGTAACTATCGAGAATATCGAAGAGAATCGCGTCCTTGGATTCGTAATAATGGTAGATGTTCGCCTTTGAAATCCCACATTCGCGGGCGAGCAAGGCCATGGAGGCGCGATCAAACCCCTCCGTGGCAAAGACCTTGGCCGCAGACTTCAGGATCTGGCCACGCTTCTCATCATAGTCTTTTGCAATGGTGCGCGCCATCAGCCGGCGCCCCGGTTGTCGATCACGCGGCGGGCTTTGCCCTGACTGCGTTCGACGCTGCCGGGATCTCCAACGAGGATTTCAGTGGAAACACCGACGATGTCCTTGATCCGCTTGGACAACATACGTGCGGCAGCATCCCGCGAGGCGCCATCGGCGGCCTCGACCTTGGCTTCGACCATCACGCGCATCGCATCCATACGCCCGGATTTATAAAGCTCGATCTGGTAGTGTGCGGCGAGGCCGCCAGTGGCCATGACCTGCTCTTCGATCTGGCTGGGGAAGACGTTAACCCCGCGCAGGATCATCATGTCATCGCTACGACCGGTGATTTTGGCCATGCGGCGCATGGATCGGGCGGTACCGGGCAGCAGGCGCGTCAGATCGCGGGTGCGGTATCGCACCATGGGCAGGCCTTCCTTGGTCAGCGTGGTAAAGACCAGTTCCCCCATTTCGCCATCGGGGAGGGCTTCGCCTGTAACCGGGTCGATAATTTCGGGATAGAAATGATCCTCCCAGATCACCGGGCCGTCCTTTGTCTCCACACATTCGTTTGCGACGCCAGGCCCCATGATTTCGGAGAGACCGTAGATGTCGACGGCGTGCATGTCGAAGGCCTCTTCGACTTCGCTGCGCATGGCATCGGTCCAGGGTTCGGCTCCAAAAATACCGACCTGCAAACTGCTTTCACGCGGATCGAGGCCCGCCTTGTGGAAGGCTTCGAGAATGTTGAGCAGATAGGACGGCGTGACCATGATGGTGGTCGGTTTGAAATCCTGAATGAGTGTGACCTGCCGTTCGGTCATGCCGCCGGAAACCGGAACGACCGTACAGCCGAGCCGCTCCGCGCCATAGTGCGCGCCAAGACCGCCGGTGAAGAGACCGTACCCATAAGCGATATGAACGATGTCGCCCGGGCGCGTGCCCGAGGCGCGCATCGACCGGGCTACCAGATCGGCCCAATTGTCGAGATCGGCTTTCGTATAGCCGACAACCGTGGGCTTTCCCGTGGTGCCGGAGGAGGCGTGGACGCGGGCGATCTGTTCGCGCGGTACGGCGAACATGCCGAACGGGTAATTGTCCCGCAGGTCGGCCTTGTAGGTGAAAGGGAATTTCGAAAGATCTGAAAGAGTTTGCAGGTCGTCGGGGTGCACGCCGGCCTCGTCGAACCGCTGTTTGTACATCGGAACGTTCGTATAGGCGTGTGTCAGGGACCATCTTAGGCGGTCCAATTGTAGAGCGCTGATTTCATCGCGGGAGGCGATTTCGATCGGGTCTAGTGTGCGGCGATCCGGGGTGAGATCAATCATGTTCACTCCTCCTCAGTGAAAAGTTGACCTTGGATGGTGCGGGAAGCGCCGCGAAATTCGGCGATTGTTTCGCCGGATTCGGTGCTGACGGTCACATCATAAAGCCCGCTACGGCCACGGAGAGAGACCTCTCGGGCGGTGGCCGTGAGCGTGTCGCCGCATTTTCCGGGCGCTACGAAACTGATGGTGTTGTGCTGGGCGACGGTGACGGCGTTTCGGCTGTTGCAGGCGAAGGCAAATGCGCTGTCGGCGAGTGTGAAAATGAAGCCGCCGTGGCAGATGCCATGGCCGTTGCAATGATGGGGTTCGACCGTCATCGAAAGCGTGGCGGTGCCTTCGTCAACGGCCTTGATTTGAAGGCCAAGCCATTGACTTGCCTTATCATTTTTCCACATCGTATCGGCTGATTTCCGGGCGCGGTCTTGCGGGGTCATTGGCCTTTGAACTCCGGGGGGCGTTTGTTCAGAAACGCGCTGACTCCTTCGGCGTAGTCCTGGCTTTCACCGCAGCGTTTCATGAGGTCTGCTTCGAGTTCGAGATGGTCGTGGAGCGAGTCCGCTGCGGAGGCCTGAATGGCCTGTTTGGTCAAGGCAAAGCCGAGTGTCGGACCGCTGGCGAACTTTGCCGCCATGGCGCGGGCCTCGGAAAGCAGATCCTCGTCCGGCAGCGCTTTCCAGATCAGGCCCCAGTCTTCGGCCTTCTGCGCGGGCAGTGGCTCGGCAGTGAAGGCCAGTCCTTTGGCCCGCGCCTCGCCAAGCAGACGTGGCAAATGCCAGGAGCCACCGGTGTCGGGAATGAGGCCAACCTTCGAGAAAGATTGGATGAATTTCGCAGACCGCGCGGCAAGCACGATATCGCAGGCCAAGGCGACGTTGGCCCCGGCGCCTGCGGCAACACCGTTTACCGCGCAGATGACCGGTGCCTCGATCGAGCGGATCAGGCGGACAAGCGGGGCGTAGAAGTTGCGAATTGTCTTGGATAGGTCCGGGGGGCCGTCCATTTTTGATGGGTCGCGATCGGACAGGTCCTGACCGGCACAAAACCCGCGACCGGCGCCGGTGATCAGGATGCAGCGCTTGCCCTCTTCGGCAGCCGCTTCCAGCGCGGCGCGCAATGCCAGGTGCATTTCTTCGGTGAAACTGTTGAGGCGGTCGGGGCGGTTGAGCGTGATTTCCACCCAGTCCCCATGGTCCGCCACCAGAATGGTGTCGCTCATCATCAAGTCCTCCCTGCACGCATGAGGTTGCATAAACCGAACGGTTGGTCAATAAATAACGCAAGCCAAAAGGGAGTACGGCATGGGACTTCAGGATGTTCAAAGTTTTGTGGCAGGACGCTGGGTCCAGCCGGGTGCGGGCGCCCGCGAGATTGCCTGCGCCTTTGATGGCCGTTTGATCGCGCGCGCTGGCGACGGGGATTGGGATGTTGCGGAAGCCCTTGCCCATGGGCGGAGCGTTGGCGGGCCGGCGCTGCGGGCGATGACGTTCCATGATCGCGCTCGGATGCTGAAGGCCTTGGCTGTTCGGCTGCAGGAACACAAAGATGCTCTGTATGATCTAAGCTATCTGACGGGTGCGACGAAGAGCGATCATGCCTTTGATATTGATGGCGGGATCGGAACGATGTTCGTCTTCGCCTCCAAGGGGCGGCGAGAGATGCCCGATGCGACGGTGTATCTGGATGGCGCTCCGGAACAGCTTGGTCGGACGGGGGGCTTCCTTGGGCAGCATATCTGCACGCCGCTGACGGGCGTCGCGGTTCATATAAACGCGTTCAATTTTCCGCTTTGGGGCATGCTTGAGAAGCTCGCTCCGACGCTTCTGGCTGGTGTTCCGGCGATCGTGAAACCGGCGACGGACACCTGCTATGTCACCGAACTCGCTGTGAAGATCATGATGGAGAGCGGCATCCTGCCGGATGGGGCGCTGCAGCTTGTGACGGGCGGGATCGGTGACATGCTGGATCGGCTGACCTGTCAGGATGTTGTCGGGTTTACCGGTTCTGCTGCGACGGCGGGCAAACTGCGGGCCAATCCCAATCTGTTGACGCAGGGTGTGCGTTTCGTCGCGGAACAGGACAGCCTGAATGCGTCGATCCTTGGGCCCGATGCGCAGCCCGGATCGCCGGAATTCGACCTCTTCGTCAGGGAGGTCAGCCGTGAAATGACCGTGAAGGCGGGACAGAAATGTACCGCGATCCGGCGTATCCTCGTGCCGGAGGCGAGGATGGAGGCGTTGCAGGCGGCATTGAGCGCGCGGTTGGCGAAAGTGACCGTCGGCGATCCACGGCAGGCAGAGACGGGCATGGGCTCTCTCGTTTCTCTGGCACAGCGCGCGGATGTCCTTGAAAAAATTGAATTGCTGCGCAGCGAAGCCGAGCTGGTACAGGGCGATCCATCTGCCTTCGAAAGTAGCGACGGCGCCTTTCTGACACCGATTTTGCTGCGCTGCAGCGATCCGGATTCGGCGGAACGCCTGCATGACACGGAAGCCTTCGGCCCCGTCAGCACTTTGGTGCCGTATCGCGATCTGGATCATGCGATTGCGCTGGCCAATCGCGGCGGTGGCTCGCTTGTCACATCGGTCATCACCCATGATCCCGAGATTGCGGTGCAGGCGGTGACGGGTGTGGCGGCCTGGAACGGGCGGGTCTATCTGAACGATCGCGACAGTATGAAGGAAAGCACCGGCCATGGCGCGCCGATGCCGCAAATGATCCACGGTGGACCGGGGCGGGCCGGCGGTGGTGAAGAGCTTGGCGGCGTGCGGGCGGTCAAGCATTATATGCAGCGTACAGCGGTGCAAGGCTCACCGAGGCTGTTGAGCAAAATTGGCGGGCGTTGGATGCCTGGTGCGCCGGAGGTGGATGGCGGCGCGCATCCCTTTACCCGGCGCTTTGCAGCACTGCAGATCGGTGAGACCATCGAAACCGCAGAGCGCACCATAACCCTCGAAGATATCGCGCATTTTGCTGAATTCACGGGCGACACCTTCTATGCTCACATGGATGATGAAGCTGCCAGTCGCAACCCGTTCTTTCCCGGGCGCGTGGCCCATGGGTATTTGTTGCTGAGCTTTGCTGCAGGGTTGTTCGTAGAGCCGAACGAAGGTCCGGTACTGGCCAACACTGGCCTGGATCGCCTGCGCTTCATGAAGCCGGTAAGCGCGGGGACGGCAATCCACGTGCGCCTGACCGTCAAGGCCAAGACGCCACGCAATGCAGAATATGGCGAGGTGCGGTGGCATGTGACGATTCTCGACACCGAAAACGACAAGGTCGCGGAGTATGAATTGCTGACCATGAACGCGGTCTGATCCGAAGCATGTGACCATCACGCCCGGCCGGGATCAAAGCCAATTCAGCCGGGCAATTTGGCGTTGCATTTGGTGCGCCAATCAGCCCATTTTGCCCCATGTCCGATTTGACTTGTCCCAATTGCGGTGACGCGGTTCCGGCGCAGATTTCTTATGTGACCATGCTCACCTGCCCGTCCTGCAGCACGACGCTTTACCTTGACGGTGCGCAGCTTCGAAACGCTGGCCGATCGGGCGACATGCATGATGGACCTCAGCTCTTCGGTGTTGGCGATACGGTTTTTCTGGGTCTCGCGCAGGTGCAGATCCTGGGCCATGCGCGCTATTCCTATGGTCGGGGCTGGTGGGACGAGTACTGGGGATTGGATGAGGAGCAGCGCGGCGTCTGGGTCTCCGTCGATGAGGGCGATGTGGTGTTGCAATACCCGATGCGCGAGGTGTGGTGGCCTGCGGTGCCGGCCTCGGCGGGTGTCGGCATGGCATTCGAGCACCGCGATGAAACCTGGCGTGTGGTCGAGGCGGACAAGGCGGAATGCGTGGCTTTGCGCGGGTCCTTTGGCGAGCAGTTGACGGTGGGCGAAACCTACCGGTTCCTGAACCTGCAATCGGCTGGCGGCGCGCTCATGTCGGGCGAGTTCTGGCAGGGCGGCAAATCGTGGTATCTTGGCTTCTGGCATGATCCCTTCGACATCCGGGTGGAGGCGCTGCCATGACGCGGAGCGCCACGCTTCAGTCGATCAATTGCACGGCTTGCGGCGCGGGTCTCGATATTCTTGGCGGGGGGCGGGTGACGACCCACGTGTGCGGCTACTGCGGGACGGAGCTCGATGCGCCGCACGGCTATCGCGCGCTGAGGACATTCTCCGACATGCCGCGTCCGCATACCCCGTTCACGCTTGGGATGACCGGGGTCATCAAAGGCGTTGAATGGACGATCATCGGCACAATGGGCCATCGCGAGTCCTGGGGCGAGTCGATCTGGGAGTGGGTGGAGCATCAACTCTTTTCGCCACTCTACGGCTATGCTTGGCTGACCGTCGAGGATGGGCATCTGATTTGGTCGCGGCGACTGCGTGGCACGGCGCAGGATTTGTGGATCGGCGAATACTGGGTCGAAAACGCCGAGAGTACGCCTTTGGTTAATTTCGAAGGCGAGACATTTCGCTACCTCCAGACCACCAAGAGCCGCCTGACCTTTGTCGAAGGCGAATTCACCTGGTCGCCGACCGTGGGCGAAGACAGCACGACGGTTTCCGCCATGTCGCCGACCGCGGTGCTCGACTTTTCGGAGACCGGGACAGAGCGGGAAATCTATCGCTCTGAATACCTGCCTCAGACGCAGGTCAAGAAGAGCTTCGGTCTGAAGCCGGGGGATCTCAAACCGCAGGGCGTGCACGCACTCCAACCGTACAAAGCCGGCGAAAACACCGGGTTCGTCGGCTTCGTCAGCGCGGTGGCGGCCGCGTGTTGTCTGATCGTTGCGATCACGCTGTCTTCGCTGCCCGGCTTCGAGGTCTTGCCCGCGAAGGAAATCAGCGTGCGGGCGCTGCCCTACGATCTGACTTTCGATCTTCGCGATACCCGTAAACTGGCGACAATCAGGATTGCCGCGAACGTATCCAATGCGTGGTCCTACTTCGAGATGGAGCTGAACGATCCTGAGGATGTGCCGGTGTTCGAGGCGGGCCGGACCGTGGAGTATTACTTCGGTGTCGAAGGCAACGAAAGCTGGAGCGAGGGCAACCGTTCTTCGCGGATCACCTTCCGCCCGCCGGAAGCCGGCACCTACACGCTTACGATCGACCAGCCGGAGAACGGCACCTGGGGTCGCGGCAATAATGCGACGGCCGTGACTGTTTCGGTCCGTGAAGGGCAATCATCCGGGTTCTGGATGTATTTCCTCTCGGCGGGCTTTCTTCTATTGGCGGCGGTGACTTACGGGCGCAAGCACCTGCATCGGATGCGACGGTGGAAGCACAGCGACTGGGATGATGACTGATGAACCTTTTTCGCGTGGTATTCCTGATCCTGACAACCTCTGCCGTCGCGGGCACAAGTTATGTGTCCTACTATGGCGCGGGCGGCGAGAGCGCGGATCTCGATCAATCGGTACGAACAGGCTCCGGCGGGGGCGTCATCGGCGTCGCGGGTCGGGTCAAATAACAGGGGGATCTCCATGGATCTGTTTTCGGCAATTCAAGTGACCGAGGTGGTCAGCACCATCTTCTACACCATCCTGGGGGTCGTTCTGATGTCCATTTTCTGGTGGATCATCAACATCATGACGCCGTTCTCCGTGATCAAGGAGATCGAGGAAGACCAGAACACCTCGCTCGCCATTCTGATCGGATCGGTGTTCGTGGCGCTGTCTATCATCATCGCGGCGGTCATCCTGTCGTGAGTGAGGCGCCTCTGGCGCCGCGCGTTCGGGAATTCTGGCTGCTGGCGGCAACCTTTCTGATCGCTGTCGCCGGGCTGATCTACGAGCTCATTGCGGCAACGGTGTCGAGCTATCTGCTGGGCGACAGCGTACGCCAATTCAGCATCGTGATCGGCGTTTTCCTCTCGTCGATGGGGCTTGGCGCGTGGCTGTCGCGCTATGTCGGTGAGGCGATGCGCGGATTTGCCTGGGCGCAGATTGCGCTCGGGGTTGTCGGCGGATTCATGGCGCCCACGCTGTTCTTTGCCTACGCTTGGCTCGGAGAGGTGGCGATGCCTCTTTACGCGATGCTGATCGCGGTCGGCGTCTTGTCCGGCATGGAGATCCCACTGATCGCTCGTGTGCTCAAAGGCATAGGAGCGCCGGACTTTCGGTTCGAAAACGTTCTGACAGTGGACTATGTCGGGGCGCTGGTGGCGTCGCTGGCCTTTCCGCTTCTTGTGATCCCGCATTTGGGATTGATGTCGGCCAGCCTGGTGTTCGGCGGGCTGAATCTTCTCGTCGCAGGTCTGTCGCTCTACCTGTTTCGCGAGATGGCCACGCGCACGCAGTGGGGTGTCTGGGCCTTGGCTTTGGCATTGACGCTCGGCGCGCTGGCACAGGCAGAGCGGCTCGTCGCGATCACAGAGACGCAGCTGTTCGAGAATGACGTGATCCTGTCGGAGGCGACGCCCTATCAGCAGATCACGGTCACGCGCTACCGCGATCGGGTCAGGCTGTTTCTGGATTACTCCATCCAATTCGACTCCATGGACGAGCACCGGTATCACGAAATGCTGGTGCAACCGGCGCTTGGCTTGGCGCCGCGCGTGGCGTCGGTGCTGATCCTTGGGGGCGGGGACGGTATGGCAACCCGCGAAGTCCTCAAACATGATGATGTCGAGCGGGTCACGCTGGTGGATCTCGATCCGCGCGTGACCGAGCTGTTCCGGGACACTGCGGATTTGGCCGCCCTCAATGACGAGGCGCTCCGCGATCCGCGTGTCATGATCATCAATCAGGATGCGTGGCAATTCGTTGAAGAGAGCGAGGAGACCTTTGACATCGTAATCCTTGATCTCCCCGACCCCAAGAATATCGCTTTGTCCAAACTGTACTCGCACGAATTTTATTCCATGCTTGTACAAAGGCTCTCAGGCGCCGGGCTGATCGTGACGCAGGCCGGCGCGCCGCTCTTTGCCCGCGAGGCGTTCTGGTCCGTGGCGCATACGCTGGCCGAGACAGGCAACCCGCTCTCCCCGGGCGAAGGTCTGGCTGTGCTGCCTTATCATGCGCATATCCCGAGCTTTGGCGAATGGGGTTTCGTGATGGCCAGCTTTGCCGAATTGGCACCGCGGACCCTCACGTTGCCGGACGGGATGAAGTTCATTACCCCAGAAATCTGGTCAGCGGCCCGCGTGTTCGGCGCCGATACCAGCGAGGTGCCTGCAGAGGTGAACACCATCCAGAGCCATGCGCTTGTCGGATATTACATCGAAGGTTGGGACCGCTGGTTCCGTTGAAAACGCTCAAGAATCCTGCCTTGCGATTTCGGTGATCAGCACGTCGCTGACAATATCTCCAAGGACAGGCCGCGCCGCTTCGAGCAGGCCGCGCCGGAGGTCCTGCATGCGGTTGCCATTGGTAAAGTTGCCTTGAAAGCCACCGGTGTTGGCATGATCAAAAAGCACCTGAAGGAACACATCCCGCAGTTTCGGTTCGCGCGAATACACCGCTTCGGCAGAGCCGATGGTCGTTTCCACGCTGAGTGCGGCGACGACAAGCGCGCTGACCCGATCTTCCGTCATGATCGGAATGACGAATTGATTGTTCAATTTGACGTATTCGCGCGTGGCCGGTTCGTGCTCTGGTTCGGGCGGTGTTTCCGCCTCCGCCGCATGGCCGTCCACGGGGACGCAATCGACCGCTGCGCCCTCCGCGTGTTCTTCGGCCGGGGGCATCAGGAACAGACCCGCGCCGACCCCCGCCCCCGTGCCGAGCAGAGCCAGAATGATGGGCAGGAGTTTACGCATGGCGGCCTCCTCAGAAGGGCAGGATCATGTCCAGCACTTGCTGGCCGATCCGAGGTTGTTGCATGTCGGTGATCTGGCCGCGTCCGCCATAGGAAATCCGCGCCGACGCGATCTTGTCATAGGTGATCTCGTTCTGCCGCGAGATGTCTTCCGGACGCACGTAGCCTGTGACAAGCAATTCACGCAATTCGAAGTTCACCCGCACTTCCTGGCTTCC
The DNA here is from genome assembly GCF_048553275.1 of Pacificoceanicola niger. Taxonomy (NCBI): domain Bacteria; kingdom Pseudomonadati; phylum Pseudomonadota; class Alphaproteobacteria; order Rhodobacterales; family Roseobacteraceae; genus Pacificoceanicola; species Pacificoceanicola niger. Next base: position 5,436 of record NZ_JBLZMW010000027.1, on the reverse strand, counting down.
TTCGATGGACAGGACGCCATTGGGGAGAACGTCAACGATGGTTGCGGCGACGCGCAGGGTCAGCTGCTCACTGCGTTTGACGGAGCCGTCACCGCTGGACCGGCTGGAACTGTCAAGCGACACCGCACTGTCGAGGCTCGCGCCATCGGTGATCGTCTGGTTGATCCGTTCGGGGACGCCGAATAGATCCGGAATGCCGAGCGATTCCGAGCCGGAACGGGATCGCGATGTGCTGTTGTTGATCGCGGCCTGCTCTTTGATATCGATGACGACAGTCAAGATATCCCCGCGATTAATCGCCCTGCGGTCGCCCAGAAGAGAGCCCTGACGGCTGCTCCAAAGCGAAGCGCGGTCCGTCACCCGTGACGGCGGCAGCGCCTCGGGCAGGCCCTGAGCGATCATGGCAACGCGTTCGGGACTTTGTGTCTGCGGCGTAAATTTCGGTTCTTGCCCGATGTGTTTGGCCCGCTCGCAGGAGGCCGTCACGAAGATCAGGCCAATAAGGCAAATTTTTTTCAGCATTTTTTCCTCATTTCGAGACGATCACCGACCCGTTCGGAGCGATTTCTCCAAACAGGACGGTGCGGGAGCCGGTATTCATGACGCGAATGCGCTCTCCAACACCTCCGCGGCCGAGTGAGCGACCTTCGGCAATGATGCGCAGACCACCTTGGGAGTAGATCAATTCGACCACCTGGTTTCGGTCGACCACAGCCGGTTCGCCGACCGCGCCGCGCATGATCGCGCGTCCCGGATAAAGCGCAAAGCGGGCTTCCTGACCGATGACCTCTTCTACATTCTGAAAAGCGCCAGAGACCTCCGCCTGATCGAGTCGGACATCGCCCGGCATGATGATCTCCTGCGGCCGGATCGTGCGCGTCGCGATCACGGTTTCGGCAAGGACAGGCCCGGCGGTGAGAGCAATCAAAATGGCGAGGAGTCGCATCAGCGCACCTGACTTGTGGCGGCCAGCATCTGGTCGGCCGCCGAAATGACCTTGGAATTCAGCTCATAGCCGCGTTGCGCTTCGATCAGGTTGGTGATCTCCCGGACAGGATCGACGGAACTTTGTTCGAGAAAGCCTTGCCGCAGGGTGCCGAGGCCGTCCTGACCGGGTGTCGTCTGCAGAGCGGGCCCGGAGGCTTCGGTTTCGGTGAACAGGTTGTCCCCGATGGCCTGCAGCCCCTTCGCATTGGTGAATCCAACGAGGTTGAACTGCCCCAGAAGCTGCGCTTCCGCCGTGTCCTGGAAGTAGGCGTAGACTTCCCCTTCGGGGTTGATCGAAATGCTCACGGCGTCGTCAGGGATGGTGATTTCCGGCGCGACGGCAAAACCCTCCGATGTCACGATAAGCCCCTCGCCGGTGCGCTTCAGAGCGCCATCCCGGGTGTAAGCCTGCTGTCCGGACGGCAATGTCACTTCGAGATAACCGGAGCCTTCGATCGCCACGTCAAGATCACCGCCTGTGGCCGCCAAAGCGCCCTGAGACAGCATGACCGAGACGCTGGACGGGCGCACACCAAGGCCAAGCTGGACCCCTGTCGGCAGGACCGTCCCGTCCGACGCGTTGATGGTGCCTGGCCGCGTCGCCTGCTGATAGTGCAGGTCGGCGAATTCGGCACGGCGCGTGTTGTAGCCCGTGGTGCTCATGTTGGAGAGGTTGTTCGAAATAACCTCGACCCGTGTTTGCTGAGCGGCCATGCCAGTTGCGGCAATCTGTAGTGCTCGCATCGGTTTACTCCCGTTACTTGATCATTGCATTGAGGGCCGAGCGAATGCGTTCGTCCTCTTTGTCGAGAAAGCTCTGACCCATTTCATAGGCGCGCTGTACTTCGACCATGCGTGAGATTTGCAGAATTGGATTGACGTTGGAGCTTTCAACGAAGCCCTGAATCACACGCGGTTCCTCAACCGGTTCAAATCCACTCTCGGACCGGAACATGACGCCGCCCTCGCGCACCATTTGCAGGGAGTCGACCGGACGAACCACACCGATGCGGCCCAGCGGCACGCCATTGCTGCTCATGGTCCCGTCCGCGGCAAAGGCCAGATCGCTGGCGTCGGGGGGCACAAAGAGCGGCGCGCCGCCTTCATCGAGCACGTCATAGCCATCGGCTGTGACAAGCGTGCCGGCGGCGGAGGGGGTGAAAGAACCTGCACGGGTCACCCGCTCGCCGTTGGGCGTGCCGATGAGGAAAAACCCGTCGCCTTCGATGGCGAGGTCGAATTGACCGTTGGTCTGTTGCAACGTGCCCTGTTCAAAGGAAGTGTTGCGCACCCGTGCCGCCGACATCGAAACATTGGCACCGTCGTCCGCCTTCTGGACATATTCGGAGAAGATGATCCCCTCCTGCCGAAAGCCGGTGGTATTGGCGTTCGCGATATTGTTCGCGATTACCTGCATTTCGCGTTTCAGCCCCGAGAGGCGCGAGAGCGCGGTATATCCTGTGGATTCCATGGTCAGCCCCCGATGATGATTGGGATGATTTGCGCCTGGAAAAACTCGACAAGCGTTCGGGTCATGAAGCTCATCGACATCCAGAAGACGACAACGATTGCCATGAGTTTCGGCACGAAAGTCAGGGTCATTTCCTGGATCGAAGTGAGGGCCTGAAACAGGCCGACACCGACACCGGCAAGCAGCGCAGCGGTCAGGATCGGCACAGACGTAATCGTGGCGATCCAGAGCCCCTGGCGCAGGGTGTCAAAGAAGATGGCTTCAGTCAGCATGAGTCAGACCGGCATCCGCAGGATTTCCTGGTAGGCCTCGACGACCTTGTTGCGCACGGCAACGACAGTCTCGACGGCCAGCTCGGACTGGGCCAGAGCCTCGACAAGCGCGTGAGGATCGGCACCGCCAGTCATGCTGGCCTGTGCCGTTTGCTCAGCCTCGCGTAGCGTACCGACAAAGTCCTGGGCCGCTTGCGAGAACTTTTCCTGAAGATCGGGCTTTGCGACCTCGTCGGGCTCGGTTGCGGGGCGGGAGGCTGCATAACTTTGTGCAGCATAAAGTGATCGGACGTCCATTCTGGTCTCCTCTCATGGGGTTTCGGGATTGGTTGGTGTCAGCGTCTGAGGAGTTCCATCAGACTCGACGACATTTGCCTTGTCTGGTCGAACATCTTGAGATTGGCCTCGTAGCTGCGTTGTGCTTCACGGGCGTCTGCGATCTCGATTACCAGATCGACGTTGGAGCCTTCGTAATTGCCGGTTTCATCCGCAAGCGGGTGTGCGGGATCATAGATCTTTTCCAGCTCGGAGCGGTCCAGCTGAACCCTGCCGGTTTCAACAAGGTCAAGCGCCCCGTCGGTGCGATCCACCTTGAATGGCGCAGTTTTTCTGTGAAAGCCGGGCGTATCGACGTTGGCGATGTTCTCCGAAACGAGGCGCAGACGCGTGGCCTGTGCCTTCAGTCCTGCGGCGGTAACACTAAGTGCGTCTGAAAAGGCGCTCATCAGTTAGGTCCTTCAATTGCGTCCAAGGCTTGCCCGAATCACGGACAGGCTGTTGCGGTAGATGGCGAGGGCGCGATCATGCTCACGTTTGGCATTCACGGCAGTGACCATCTCAAGTTCGAGCGAAACGGTGTTTCCGTTCGGGTCCATTTCATCTTTGGTCTCGAAAATCTGAACGGACCGTTCAGTGGAGCCATTGAGGTGTTTTTCCCTGGTGGCGCGCTGGGTCACCAGGGCGCCCCGCAGCGTGTCCTGAAAATCAGGCAGGTGCTTTGCGCGATACCCGGGGGTATCGGCGTTTGCGATGTTTTGGGCGCTGTATGCCTGCCGTTCGCCCGCGTGTCGGGCCATGGCCATCGCCGTTCTGAAGACGTCCAAATTTTGGAACATCGGGGCTTCTCCCTCGATTGCTTAAGCCAAAACTTAACCCTGATTCCTTTAGAAACGGTTTGCGGAAACCTTTAGGGAGCGCACGATGGACAAGAATGTCATTTCAGGCCTGAGCAAGAGAATCGCACAGATGCAATCTGTACGAAGCGTCGGGCGGGTGCGTTCCGTGGATGGGACCACTATATGGATCACCGGTTTGGCGCATACTGCCTGTATCGGAGATCGATTGAGACTTTTTCACCCTGAAGGGACTTTGGAGGGTGAAGTGCTTCGAATTCGAGACGAATTGGTTGCTATGTTGCCCGATGAGGCCGCTGATGGCGTCAGTCAAGGCGACCGGGTTGCGGTGCTCGGCGCGCCAGTGCTCGCGCCCTGTGATTCGTGGATTGGTCGGGTGATCGATCCCTATGGACGGCCCCTCGACGGAGCGCCGCTTGGTCCGGGTCCTCAGCGCCGCCCGTTTCGCGCAAGTCCGCCGCCTGCTGCCGCGCGCCGCGGTCTGGGTGATCGCTTGAATACCGGTTTGGCAGTGTTCGACACCTTGCTGCCTATCGTCAAAGGTCAGCGGATCGGTTTGTTTGCCGGATCCGGGGTTGGCAAATCGCGCCTGCTCGCGCAGCTGGCGCAGGGAATGCAAGCCGACGTTGTTGTTCTGGCTCTGGTTGGTGAGCGAGGCCGCGAGGTTCAGGATTTCGTCCGGACGGTCCTGGGGCCTGAGGGCATGGCGCGCAGCGTTGTCGTGGCGGCGACGTCTGATCGCTCTCCCATGGAGCGGCGCAGGTGTCCCTTGGCGGCGATGACAATAGCGGAGCATTTTAGGGATCAAGGAAAACACGTCTTGTACCTGGCCGATTCGATTACCCGCTTCGCGGAAGCGCACCGCGAGGTGGCGATTGCATCCGGCGAGCTTCCAGCGTTGCGCGGCCATCCTCCATCGGTTGCGCATCAGATCATGCGCTTGGCTGAACGTGCTGGGCCGGGCGGTTTGACTTGCCCCGGCGATATAACCGCAATTTTCAGCGTTCTTGTTGCAGGCTCTGACATGGACGAACCTGTGGCGGACATATTACGCGGAGTTTTGGACGGTCATGTGGTTATGGACCGACAAATTGCCGAACGTGGTCGATTTCCCGCCATCGATCTCTTGCGCTCCGTCTCGCGGAGTCTGCCTGAAGCCGCAACGCCGACTGAAAATGACGCGATCGCGCGTGTAAGACAGCTGCTTGGCGCCTACGCCCGGTCGGAGACAATGGTGCGTGCTGGCCTATATCGCGATGGGGAGGATCCGGTGCTCGATCAAGCTATTCGTATTTGGGGCGAGCTGGATGGGTTCTTGGCGGAGCCATCGCCGGGCGGCTCGCAGAACGCATTCAAGAAACTGGAATTGTTATTGCGCCGCGCAGGGGCAGCGAAAGTGGCTGCTAAAGGCGGTGCGGCACGTGGCAGTCACACTGCGCTGGGCGGTGTACGGCGTCCACCCAACGGATAGACACGAGTTCAAAAAAATTGGAGGCGACGAAGGCGCGTCGCGCCGTTGTTGCAAAACTCCGGCCGCGAAGGATTCACTTCGGGAATCCATGCGGTTGGACGG
>NZ_JBLZMW010000026.1:0-42005 GCF_048553275.1 Pacificoceanicola niger | reverse complement strand
AAACTTGTTGGTTGTCTTGCTCATGATGCTCCACCTTACTCAGGAGTTGGAGCCTCCGGCAAACCCGGCGCGGTTCAGGTCGCATCAGTTCAAAACCCAGATCGAGCTCTTCCGCCGGATGGTCTCCAACCTCCTGATCGGGAACACCGACGATCACGCCCGCAATCACGCGGCCGTCTGGGATGGCGAAGGGCTCACGCTCACGCCTGCCTACGACATCGAGCTGCGCCCGCGGCTGGGCCGGAAGGCCAACCAGGCGATTCGGGTGCATGGCACCTCGCGCGAGAGCAGGGTGGCGCTTGCGATCGAAGCAGCCCCGATGTTCGGCCTCTCGGCCGCGGCGGCCGTGGAGATCATCGCACACCAGGTCGAAACGATTCACGCGGCGTTTGCGGAGGCGGCCGAGGAGGCGCGCCTCACAGAGACGGACCGCAGTGCGCTCGCCAACCGAGCGGTCCTCAACTCCTACGCCTTCGAGGGCTCACCCGCAAAAATCGTCTGTCTCGACCCAGCCTATGCCATAAGTGTTGATGACGACGCCTTCCCAGATAGCAGGCGCCGCCTTCTTTATTCGCTACATTCACATATCAGTCACTACTGTAGCCGCTTAGAGTAAGCTTGTTGCGACGCGTATGGTCAGATGTCGACGTATTCGATCCCGATCATTTCCCCGATCTCGCGAATCTCGTCCTTGACCGAGGCCGCGCGCACCGGGCGTGCTGGCGCAATCTCATCCAAGGCGTCCACGCAGCGATCTCCGAAGAGCACCAACGCGAATTCCGGACCGCACTGGTAAGAGGTGTAGAAGATCCCTTCCGCCCATCTCACATGGGTGTGGATGGCTTCCGCCCAGGCGCGTGTCGCCGGATAGTGAAGCGTGCCGCCGCTGAGTAGCGCATTGCCCATCAGCCCCACCGCGCGCTGCCCCACTGCGGTCAGGTCGATCAGTTTCAGGTCCCGCTTGGTCCGGATTGCGGAGTGCTGATAGGCCTCGAAGTCCTGTGGGGATACCACCGTCAGCGCGCCGGGATCTGGGGCTGCATCTGGCGCGCGCAGGATGATTTCGCAAATCGCACAACGGAAGGACTGACCGGCATAGATAGTCGGGATGACATCGCCCCGCGCATCGCGGATCGGGGAGAAACGCGCATTTCCGCGATCTGTCCCGTTGAACTGACAAGACCCATAGTCGCCATGATGGATCCGGTGCAGCTCCATGCCGGCCGAAAGCTCCTTGGAGAGCGGAGCTCGGAAGTTATCCGGGACCGGATCCGCCAAATCAATGGCGATCGTTGCCGGCATCAGCCATGCACCACTGGCTCGATAGCCCGCCGGAAGGCGTCAATGATCTCTGCATCTGCCTTCCCCAGCAGCTCCGCGGGCGCGCGCCCGAAATCAGCATGCTTGCGGCTCATCCAGTAGCAGAGGCGGAAATTGCTCCATGCCTCCGGGAGAAGACTGTTGATCTCGCGGATCACCGGATAAATGCGTCCGTTCTCTACATCGAACTGGAAAAGCGGATAAAAGGGCCGTCCGTCCCGGTCGATGCGGATGATCTCGCCACGATCCTCCACGCGCCGCAGCGTCGCGGATGGGTTCGATTTCGACAGCCGTAGCAACTCGCAAGCCTCGGCCTGATCGGCCATATCCAGCTCAGCCAGGAACTGCTCCTGCACCCGAATCCGGTTCAGCGCCGCCTTGACGGCAAGGTTGCGGCCAGAGGGAAGGCTCTCCCGGATCAGCCTGCGATAGCCGTCGGCGAGCGCCTTCAGCTCAAGAGAGAGAGCCGCTTCGGCCGCCTCTGCGAAACGGATCGCCTTTTGGCGCTCCGGCAGGTGCTCCGGGCCCTCGAAATCCCCTACAAAAACCATCAACATACCGCTTTTAGTGGCATGAGCTTCGAGCTGCTCGTAGCTCATGACGTGGCGCGCACCATGGGTACCCTTCGTCGCCTCGGCGACGATGGCGGTGGAGTCCTCTTCAGTCTGTAGGAGGAAATGCATACGTTGCTACCTCAGATATGGAGTTCTGTGTTCCTAACATATATAGCACATCCTTCCCTTTTGCAAGGTTCATGCCGTGGTCCGAAGCAGCAAAGCTCCGTACCGTATTGCGGCGGGGCTCTTCAGCCAAATGCTCGACATGGTCTTGTGTTGCCTCCTGTCATCAGTCTCGACATGGGCACTGATCTACTCAACTCCCGACGATTTCTTCGAGAGTTGAGTAGATACAACCTTGTGTCTCGCGTCGTTTAAGTAGCTGAGGATATCTGAAAATGCCCTACCCAAGCTTGGACAGGGTGTTCGACCTTCGACATTCATGGCATGGGCTGACTGTCTCGACCGCCCGCTCTGATCCGCAGTTACATGAAAATCGCCGCTCCGGAGCAAACCGGCGGAGTGCACTTTTTTCCGCACATTTCTGCCAACACGAAATACGGACACTACTAAATACCAAGGGCATGCTGCGAGCGCCATTGGTTCAACCCGGCGGCGCTTTGTCGGGGTTACACCGTATCAACAGATCAAATAGATCATCGTCCATTTTGTCAGACTTATCGCTGACCGCGATATACGTGACACCATCCAGAGGCTTCAACTGAAGAATTGGCGGTTTGTCCTCAGTTCCCGTGTCATCGCGGTCTGCTTCAGTGTTGACATCATTTGATTGCATGACATTCCAAGCCAAATTTTCCTGACATTTTCAATACGCATGCCCGTTTCTGATCCACTCGGATCGCCTCAAGAAGCGTTGCGCCGAAAGCAGGGGATTCGATGTCGCCTCTAAACAAGATTTCTTCGTAGAGCTCCGAAAGGTTCACGCTGAGATCAGCGACAACACCAAGCTTGTGCTCAGCGGCAGCTGAGTCCAACAAACCGAACCATATGGTCGTGAAGCCCCCGTCGCGCGTCAGGTAGACGTTCAACCTGAGCGGGTCATACCCGTCTCCGTCGAACCCATTGATGTTCCGTTCGAACCACTCCAAGTGGCCTGGTCCTGAAATAGGCAGTTTTCGAAAGCCATGTTTGCGAAGCTCGAACATCTCTGCGGTCAAGCTCCAAGCCCCCTATGCAAAGGGACACTGTTGGTCTCGCAGACGTACTTGGCAATCAGCAGGCCGCGTCTCGATCCAAACCATGGGACATCTGCCATATGCGACATTCCGTTCATTGCGGGTTTCGCTGCTTTCGCCTCCAACCGCCATCCCCGTTGATCACGTCTCCTGGTCCCAAAACACATCCTGACCAGCGCGCCGACCTCGTGTCGCTTGAAAGCCTGTGAATTTGCCGCGAGCATGCGCCAGCTTCGCGGGGTAGTTCAAGTTTCATCTGTTTGTGACCTCACACACGGCTGTTGTCTTTAAGTCCCGGCAAAGCCGATGCTCGCGCGAGCCCGGCGGTCAGCATGTCATGATACACTTGACCGAACTCCGTTCCCTTGCCGCGGCAAAGTTCCTTGCGCTCGTCGACTGAAAACCATGTCAGCTGGAAACCCTGGTCCAGCATACTTCGTGCGACGTGATCACAATTGTCCACCGTGAATGAGGCAGGTCCGGGGTCCGTCAGCTTCGCACCCAGCGATGTCAAACGCAGGTCTTCAAGCCCTTTATCCCAGCAATAATCGAGCAGACCCAGTTTCAAGCAAGTCTTCGCGACTTGGATCGGCACACGGCCGGTCAAGCGCAAACGCATCACGTGAAGCCACCCTTTCTCGAACACCCTACCGTCCAAAAGAACATAACCGTCGTCTTGCATCTTTTGCTCCTATTTTGGGAGCATTGCTTACATGGGTTACCGGTGCATGTCCACATCCGAGAGCCCCCATGGCCGGCACGCAGCACACCAAGCAATACCGCGATCTGATCGAAGCGCTTGTCGGCCTCCGCCACGCGAAGGGCTTGTCACAAACGCAACTTGCGCGCTTGCTAAGTCGCAATCGATCCTACGTCGCAAAAGTCGAACTGTGCGAGCGTCGGCTTGATATTCTTGAGTGCTGGGAGTGGATCGGAGTTTTGGATGACGACCCTGCGCTATTCTTGAAGCGACAAATCGGCGACCTGCGGAGCGATCCGTCACCAATTGAAATCGAAACCGACAATCGAGGAAACTGACAACTGGCAGATCATCTTGGTAGGAGCATATCCGCAAACCGTGTTGGTGTGCTCTTGGCATTTCCGAGTGTGCCACGGATCACCTACAGACCGTCGATCATCTCCGCTACGTCCGCGCGCCGGGCGAGCGAGGCGTCGATCGCCCGGCGCCACTTTGGTCCGCGTCGGCGCGCGTTCTCGACTGCCTCGGCCAACTCGAAAGGACGCGCCTCGACGAGTGCCTCAATGAGCCAGGCCGCTTGGGAGAGGTCCTTCTCGGTCTTCGCGCGGTGTGTGCCGCTGCGGATGGCGGCGACGATCAGCTTGTGCACCGCGAACCGCTCCGGCGCAGGTATTCGGACAGGCACGCCTTCCCGATAGAGTGCGACCGCATCAAGCGGATTTTGGAGACTGTAGTCGAGGTAGCTCAGCGCTTGCGCCCAGACGCCCAGGCCGTCGTGCCGGACGGCGATATCGCCGCCGCGCCGCTTCGGCGTCAGCACGTCGAGGACAACACCGTCCTCGGTCTGCCACCTCAAGGGGTGGGCCTCGCCAGGCCCTGCAACCGGCGTCAATCCGACGCCCTCGAGGTCAGTCACGAGGCTCCGACGGCTCTCGGAGATGACGCGCACAGTGGGTGATGCGGCGATGTCTACATCTTCAGTCAGTGCAAGCGCGTCCTCAGCGCGGACGCCGAGCTCCAGCGCATAGAGGCCGTAGGCATGCGTCCCCGCGAGGACACCTCCCGCACGGAAGAAGCCGACCCGCGCGAGCGCATTGATGAGCTTGCCGGTCCCGGTCGTCGGCGTCGGCATGCGCGCGGCGCGCAACTGGGCCACGAACATACCAGCCTCGCGTGCCCAGTTCCGCACGGCCTCGTTCTCTTCTCGAAGTTGTTCGGCCCTGATCCGCGTCTCCTCGTTATCGGGACCGACACGTGTCTCTTTGACCCGTGCGCCAATGCGTCGGCGCACCACCCAATAGTCATGGCCGCCATTTCGGACGAGCGAGACCGAGCCTTCGATCTCGGGCATGGGCCGTCGCGCATGGCGGTCGAGCAGATCGCGATAGGTCGTCTGTATGCTCAGCGGAATGGAAGTGGGCATGTTTACCTACACAAAGTTTCTCTCTGTGTAGGTATCTTGGCCTAACAAGGCAAGAGCGAAGCCGACCAACACGGTTTGCGGACATGCCCTTCCCAGACAAGCTGGATTGCAAGACAAGCGGCCAAACCAATTGCGCAGCATCTTGAGGGGCCCGAGGTCGGTTGTGCGCAGGAAACAAACACTGAAAATTTGCGAACCATGGTCGTCCCTCAGGTCGTGAACGGCCCTCAACGGACATTCACCGACCAGCCAACTTGCTGCTGTTGCAGCCCGCAAAACCGACATTCATGCGTTGCTTTACACGTCGCTGCTCAATCGTACCGGCCGCGAATGTATGCATGATCCGGGACTGACATTGGGACTGTGATGCCACCATCGCGCTTTGGCCTGCTCGCTTCCGCGAACATGATCATGTCCACAAAGTAGAATATCACTGAACGAGCGAGCTTCAGCGAGTCCAGTGTCATCCGCTCAAATTCCATGATGTCCTGATGGTCCACTGCGAGCGAAGGGGATTTGCGTTCTTGCTTGCCAAAATCATGAAGCACCGTGAAACGGTGGGTGGAGGAATTTCGATAGCTCTTGTGCGCCTCCATGATGCCGACACCTCGGCTATTATCACTCGACATATCATGGAAGATATTGTGTAGGGCTATCAGGCCGAAATTGCCCTTGGAAAGGCATCGAGCGATTTCATCGTGAATCCGAAACGATCCGCCTTTTTCTGTGCGCCCCCAGAGTGTTGCGAAACTCACCTTATGGGCCTTGGGAATTTTCAGATAAAAAGCGATGGCGACTGCAACTTTGTCCAGGATGTCGAAGGCGATGCGCTGGGCACTGGTCAGTGCCGAATAGCGCACCCCATAAAGCGCGTAATCCAATGTGTCCCCGTGGGTCGTAGTCTCAAAGTAGGGCGTGTCAGCGTCATCTTCGAGGACCTCAAAGTAGACCTGCCGCGCAAAAGCAAAATCGGTCTTCATCACGTTCAGCATAGCATAGATTTCAGGTACACCGTCCTCATCATCCATTGTTCTCGTAATGGTCGGGATGGTCAGCACATCGAAAATCCCCGCTTCAAAGCCTTCCGCGCTGCAATGGAGAAATAACGCAAGTTGATTCTTGGAGACGAACTGAAAATAGGGCTTGTCGATCGTTCCTTGTGATCTGGAAGGAAGCGCCTTTGCCATTGCAATTTGCTGCTGTGCGAATGGAAGCGCTGCTGTACCAGAGAAGGCGATGAGCGTACCTAAGTTGCGGTCAATGTTTCCGGCGAGGATGCGTATCCTATCGACGATTGTCGGTATATGGCCGTAACACTGGTAACTATGCGGGTCTGACTGGAACAAATCGCCAAGTTTCTGAAGCAACGTGAGCTCTTTGAGCATTGCTACTGCGTTCTTCGGATAGACATTTTGGGCTTCTCGAAAGCAGTCTAATGCCTCAATCCAACGCGAGGTATCCTGAAAGAGCGTGCCCATATTGGTTAGCGCCTGAGAGGCCAACTCAAACGGTGCATGTGGCGATCGAGCCGCCTCCCCGAAGCGAATTCGAGCCTGAAAGTGATCCTCAAAAGACTGGCCAAAATAGGGAGAGCACGGCCCATATACCAGCCGTGCGCGGGTTTGCAGACCATTGGCGAGATTGTAGGCGAGGCCAGGGTCGGGCTCGGAATCCTTGCGCAACTCTTCCAGTATTTCTACGCCCCTGTTAATGGCTATGGAGTTGCCTAAGTGCCCGCCACAGTCAATGAGGATGGCAGCGGAGGCAAAGGCTTCTTCGGCGCTATCTCCGAGTTCACGAATCCGTGCCAGAGCGGCGGCAGGATCTTCATCCGCGAGAGCGTGTAGCTCTTCGATGAGAGAGCGTCTCTCCATCTAAACCTTGATCTCCGCGACCGGGTTTCCGACGGCGAGCGCGCTCATGTATTTCATTCCGAATCATCCTGAATAGATTCGGGCAAAAAATCGGGTGTGAATAGGTTGCCTTGGCTTGCGATCTGACTGCTCATAATCGAAAACTCCTGTGTTTTTCTCGAAGCTAATACTCTCCGCAAACTTTTGCAGCAAGAATGTGGAGAGATCTGGCTACCCAAGTCCGCCTTTGCTTACATGGCGTCCAAGTTCGCAAGAGCAGCGAACGCCCGTTCTCCGCCGATTCCGTGGAAAAACACCCGTTCGCGGGCGCAGAATGTCGACGGCTGAACATGGCGCGAGCGCCTTTCCTGTCAGGCTTTTCGCGGTTGCTGCGGTGCAGGAAGGATCTTAGCCAGTTTCCGGAGGTTTTGGGCGGTTGCGGCGAGAAGAAATTCGTCATTTGCGCCGTATGGTCCGCGTAATCGGAGCCGGTTCAGGCCGAGAATCCGCTTGAGGTGGGCGAAGAGCATTTCGACCTTCTTCCGCAGTTTCATCGAGATCACGTATTGGTCGGTCTTCGCAATGTCGCGGGCGACCTGCCGAGCATCTTCATGTTCCTCGCGGGTGATAGACCGGAAGTCCATGTTCGGGCAGCAGCGCGCCTTTGATGGGCAGGCCTGACAGGTGTGCTTCAAACACCGGTATTTGGCGACGCCCTTGCCGGTCGGCCCGCGATTGGGATCGGAGTAGTTCCGGCGGAACTGCTTCAGCTCGTGGCCCTCAGGGCAGATGTATTGATTGTTCTCGGCATCCCACTCAAAGTCGGCCCGGGACCAGGTCCCGTCGCTGCGCCCAGACTTGTCGAAGACAGGGATGTGCGGAGCAATTTTGCGGTCAACCAACCATCCTAACATCGGCGCGGTGCCGTAGGCCGTGTCCGCGATCAGGCGCTCTGGGTGCAAGTCGAACTTGGCCTTCACGCGCTTCAGCATGGTCTTGGTCGATCCAACCTCGGCCTGCCGGATTGAGCGCGTGGCCTCAACGTCCACGATGACACCATGGTCGGTGTCGATCAGGTAGTTGTCGGAATAGCTGAAGAATGCCGGGCCCTTGCGGGCGGCCGTCCATTGGCTGGCCGGGTCGGAATGGGACGTGAACTTGGGCTGAACCTCGCTCGCTGCGCCAAACGCAGCCTCGTCCAGGGTATCGAGATACTCGCGCACCGCCCTTAGCGCGTCGGCGGGATTGATCGACCCGGCGTCCCACTCCTCCTTTGGCGTCGAATTCTGTTTGTTGGCATCGGCCTCGATCAGACTGGCGTCGATGGCCATGCGCTGCCCGCTGACCAGGCCCTCTTCGATGCACCGCGCGACGGTCGTCTCGAACAGATGGCGGAGCAATTCGCTGTCGCGGAAACGCCCGTGCCGGTTCTTCGAAAACGTGGAATGATCCGGGATGCGATCTGTCAGGTCGAGGCGGCAAAACCACCGATACGCCAGGTTCAGATGCACCTCCTCGCAGAGCCGCCGCTCCGACCGGATGCCGAAGCAATAGCCCACCAGCAGCATCCTGATCAGGAGTTCGGGATCGACCGACGGCCGCCCGGTATGGCTGTAGAAATCGGCGAGGTAGCTGCGGATGCCGGACAGGTCCACGAACCGGTCGATGGAGCGCAGGAGGTGGCTCCGGGGCACGTGATCCTCGAGCGAGAACTCATAAAACAGCGCCGGCTGCGCCTCCTGCCGCGGTCCCATCATCGCCGATCCTCCCACTCTTTGCGGGAATTGAATCAGCCGACGGGCCTTCGATCAAGCGTGAGTTTTTCAACGAAATAAGCCGATGGTGATGTTCGCTGCGGTCACATGGAGAGTGTATGCCGGGTAGGGGTTCGCAGAGCCTTGTTCCCGTAGTGGGAAGCTTGCCTTGACTGTTCCCATTTTGGGAAATACTATGGCCCCATGAGAGTTCTTTCGAAGCGCACCTTGCGCGAGTTCTGGTCTCGCCATCCTCGGGCGGAATTGCCGTTGACGGTCTGGCACGACCGTGTCGCTGGTGCGCAATGGGAGAACTTCGCCGATGTCAGGAAGACCTTCAACTCAGCGGATCAAGTTGGGGACAGGATCGTCTTCAACATCAAAGGCAACGACTACAGGCTGGTCGCGCATGTGGCCTATGGCCCTTACCATCGTGTGCTGATCAAGTTTGTCGGCACGCACAAGGAATACGACAGGATCAACCCGGGAACTGTGTGAACATGGATATTCGACCGATCAAGACCGAAGAGGACCTCACTTGGGCGCTGGCCGAGGTCGAGCAGTATTTCGTTTCGCCGCCGACGCCCGGAACGCCCGAGGCAGATCGCTTCGATGTCCTGACCGATCTCATCGAAGCATATGAAAACCGCCATCATCCGATCGCGGCACCTGATCCCATCCAGGCGCTGTGTGTCTACATGGAGGAAACCCACAAGGGGCCCGTAGAACTGGCCGCAGTGCTTGGATCCCGTCCGCGCGCCAGCGAGGTCCTTTCGAAGAAGCGTGGCCTGTCCCTTGAGATGATCCGCAAGATCAACGCAGCTTGGAAGATTCCAGCCGAGACCCTGATCCAGCCGTACCACCTCGAGCAATGACCGAAGAGTTGGGCCTCGCGGATGAATTCTTGGCGAGAAGGGGCCTGCTTCAGGCCGCTGCATGGTGAAAGCAATAACGGACTGAACATGCCAGTGCGCCGTAAGGCACTGAATATAAGTTCAAAATTGTCAAACGTCGCTTGAGAATTCCGTATGTTGCAATCAAGTTGAATTGTCGCGTGGTTAGCAAAGCAGAAATGTCCCATCTTGAGCGCCGAGAGCGCAGCCGGGCAGGGCGGAGACCTCACATATCGGAGCCCTGACCGGCTGCGCGGTCAGCCTTGCGCTTGCGGTCGGCGAGGGAGGACCAGCCGGTGTTGCGGCGGCCGGTCGGCTCGTAGATCGTGCGCTGCTTGCCTGCGCGCTTCTTCTTGGGTGGCGCCTTTTCCTGCTCGGCCTTGATGTGCTCAAGCACGGCGCTCAGGTGCTTGTTCTCGGTGATCGCGGCATGGGTCACGCGCTGGTCCATGTCGAAAACGGAGTAGGGTAGCGAGACACCTTTCCAGCGGAACTCGAGCCGACCATCTGCGAACTCATAGCTGTCGACATACGTCCCAGGCAGGCCGCGCGTGATGTCGTTCTCTTTCAGAATGATCCGGTGCCGGTCGTAGGAAAACGCAAGCTGGGCACCGACATAGCGCTCGTCCCTCAGGCACAGGATCTCGCGCATGCGGTCTGGCTCCATGTTCAACGCACGGTGCAGGTCGTCGGGCCGCCGCGGGGTCTTGGCAAAACGCGCGTTGTGGCGCTCCATGAACCCCGGCAGGAAAACGTTCCCCGCGGCCATGTCCGAGATGCCCGCCAGCCGCAGCTCCTTCACCAGCCGATCCTGCAACGTGCGATTGGCCCGCTCGACACGGCCCTTGGCCTGAGAGCTGTTCGCGCAGAGGATCTCGATGTTCAACTCGTTGAGCGCGCGCCCAAATTGGGTGGTGCCGTGGCCCGTCCGGGCACCTTGCTGCGCCACCCGGAACACGCTGTGCTTGTCGCTGTAGAAAGCCACGGGGCGACCATGTTCATGCAGGTAGCGTTCCAAGGCGCCGAAGTAGCTGAAGGTGCTTTCCGACTTCACGAATTCCAGGTGCATCAAGGTGCTGGTCGCGTCATCCACGAATACCAGCAGGGTACAGGGCGGCCCGCGGTCCTCGAACCAGTGATGGTCCGAGCCGTCAATCTGGATCAGCTCGCCGTAACATTCCCGGCGCAGGCGCGGCTGGTGGAATGTCCGCCGCTGCTTTCTCGACAACCATAACCCGGCATCCTGCATCCACTTGCGCAGCGTCTCGCGGGACACCTTCAGGCCATGGTCTTCGGCCAGCTTCTCGGCCGCCAGCGTCGGTCCGAAATCAGCGTACTGTTCCTGCACCAACGTCAAGGCCAAAGCGCGCACCGCCGGATCGATCCGATTGTTCGACGGCCGACCGCGCGCCTTGTGCCGGATCGCGGCAGGGCCTTCGGTTCGGAAGTACTTCAACAGGCGTTGGACTTGTCTGCGGCTCAGCGCAAGCAGGTTCGCCGCACTCGTTGCCGTCATGCGGCCTTGCACGACCTGGCTCAAAATCTCGACACGGTTCAGATCTCGTTCGCTCATCAACACCAGTCCCACGGTCCACTCCAATCCTGTCAGCAACAGGGGGAGTGTGACACTTCTGATTTGCAGATGTGGGTCAGTCTAACTTTGCTTACACCGTATGGGCCGGTAATCCTGATTATGTAAATACAGTTCAGAAAACACCGTGATGATCATACGGTGGATCCTCAGCACATTGGCGTCTTGAGTCCAAAATATTCCCCAAAAAGAATGTGTTGGGCGCTTGATTCAGGTCAAAGTTGTTCCTCTGATTGATATTTAGACACTTTTGGAACTCGACACTGGCGGGGCTCTGATGAGGTCACTGGAAGGCAGACGAAATTTCCTGCGCGGGCGTTTCCGGCAGAGCGATGGGTTGGCGATGTATCCACCCGGCGCACAGGAAACATTTGTCGAACTCTGCACAAACTGCGGCGACTGTGTCGTCGCTTGCCCGGAGGCCATCATCGTGAAGACGGGTAGCGCACATCCCATCGTCGATTTCACACGTGGAGCCTGTACGTTTTGCGGCGACTGCAGCGCAGCTTGCCCCAGCGGTGCGCTCTTGGCCGAGAAAATCACCCTTTGGCCCTGGCGCGCGACGATCCAGACCAATTGCCTGTCATTTCAGGGCATCGCCTGCCGCGCCTGCGAAGATGCCTGCGAGCCTCGCGCCATCCGTTTTCGATTGATGACGGCCGGTCGCGCCGTTCCCGAGATCGACACGGATCAGTGCTCGGGTTGCGGCGAATGCGCGTTCACGTGTCCGGCGCAGGCCGTGCGCTTTGAGCATTTCGATCATGCCGGGAAGGAGACTGTCCAATGAACATCTGTGGATGCCTGATCCATGTCGCGCAGGCTCAGTTGCCCACCGCGCGGGCGCGCATGGAAAGCACCGATGGCGTCGAGATCCACGCCGCGACCGACGACGGCCGCCTTGTCGTCGTGGTCGAAGACACGAACGAGGCGCGGGCCTCGGAGATCATCATGGGCCTGCATCAGATCCCGGGCGTGATCTCGTTGTCCCTCAATTACCACCATTTCGAAGACCTGTCGCAGGCGGCATCCGCCGCCGACCCCGTCCTTCAGCCGGAGATCTGACATGACCGTATCTGAATCCCGCCGCACCTTTCTCAAGGCCACCGCCGCTGCATCGACTGCCGCCGCAGCAGGATTGACCCTGCCGGGCGACGCTGTTGCTCAGGCTGCCGGCAATGCCGGCATCCGCTGGGACAAGGCGCCCTGCCGTTTCTGCGGCACCGGCTGCTCCGTGCTTGTGGGTACCAAGGAAGGGCGCGTCGTCGCCACGCAGGGCGACCCCGAAGCACCGGTGAACCGCGGTCTGAACTGCATCAAGGGCTATTTCTTGTCCAAGATCATGTATGGCCAGGACCGCCTGACCATGCCGCTGCTGCGCAAGACCAACGGCGTTTACGACAAGAATGGCCAGTTCGAACCGGTGTCTTGGGACGAGGCCTTCGACATCATGGCAGAGAAGTGGAAAGAGGCGCTGGCCAAGAAAGGCCCGACCTCGGTCGGCATGTTCGGCTCGGGCCAGTGGACCGTGTGGGAAGGTTATGCTGCCGCCAAGTTGATGAAAGCCGGGTTCCGGTCGAACAACATCGACCCGAACGCGCGGCACTGCATGGCGTCTGCGGTGGTCGGCTTCATGCGTGCCTTTGGCATCGACGAACCGATGGGCTGCTACGACGACTTCGAGCACGCGGACACGTTTGTCCTGTGGGGGTCGAACATGGCCGAGATGCACCCGATCCTGTGGTCTCGCCTGACGGATACCCGCCTGACCAAGCCCGGTGCCGAAGTCCACGTTCTGTCGACCTACGAACACCGCAGCTTCGAGCTGGCCGACAATGGCATGGTGTTCCGGCCGCAATCCGATCTCGCGATCCTGAACTACATCGCGAATTACATCATCCAGAACGACGCGGTGAACTGGGATTTCGTCAACAAGCACGTCAACTTCAAGCGCACGGATACCGATATCGGCTATGGCCTGCGCGACGAACACGAACTGCAACAGGCTGCCGCGAACCCGAACTCGGGCAAGCTGGCGGACATGACCTTTGAGGAATACGCGGCATCGGTGGCGGAATACACCGTCGAGAAGGCTTCCGAGATTTCCGGCGTACCCGCCGCACAGCTCGAACGGCTGGCGCAGCAATACGCCGACCCGAACCGCAAGGTCATGTCGCTTTGGACGATGGGTTTCAACCAGCACACCCGCGGGTCGTGGGTGAACGGGCTGATGTACAACGTGCACCTGCTGGTGGGCAAAATCTCCGAGCCGGGCAATTCGCCGTTTTCGCTGACCGGGCAACCTTCGGCCTGTGGCACCGCGCGCGAGGTCGGCACCTTTGCCCACCGTCTGCCCGCCGACATGGTGGTGACGAACGACAAGCACCGTGAGATCTGTGAAACCGCGTGGAATATCCCGGCGGGCACCATTCCGCCAAAGCCCGGCTTTCACGCCGTGCTTCAGAACCGGATGCTGAAGGATGGCGTGCTGAACGCCTACTGGGTGCAGTGCAACAACAACATGCAAGCGGCGCCCAACATCAACGAAGAGGGGTACCCGGGGTATCGCAACCCCGAGAACTTCATCGCCGTGTCGGACCCCTACCCGACCGTGACCGCGATGGCCGCCGACCTGATCCTGCCCACCGCCATGTGGGTCGAAAAGGAGGGCGCCTATGGCAACGCCGAACGCCGCACCCAGTTCTGGCGCCAGCAAGTGGATGCGCCGGGCGAGGCACGGTCTGACCTGTGGCAGGTCATGGAATTTGCCAAACGCTTCACCGTCGAGGAAGCCTGGGGCGAGGAGTTGCTGTCGCAGAAACCCGAATTGCGCGGCAAGACCCTGTACGAGGTCCTGTTCGAGAATGGCAAAGTGAACGCCTACCCGCTGTCGGAAACCGCCGAAGGCTTCGAGAACCAGGAAAGCAAGCATTTCGGCTTCTATGTTCAAAAGGGTCTGTTCGAGGAATACGCGGATTTCGGTCGTCACCACGGTCACGACCTTGCGCCGTTCGACATGTATCACCAGGCGCGCGGCCTGCGCTGGCCGGTGGTCGATGGGAAAGAGACGCTTTATCGCTTCCGAGAGGGCTATGACCCCTACGTCGAAGCGGGCAGCGAGGTGCAGTTCTACGGCCGGCCTGACGGCCGCGCGAACATCATCTTTGCGCCCTTCGAAGAAGCCGCCGAGGTGCCGGACGAGGAATTCGACCTCTGGCTTTGCACCGGGCGCGTGCTGGAACACTGGCATTCCGGTTCGATGACGCGTCGCGTTCCGGAATTGCACCGGGCTTTCCCGAACGCCGTGGTCTTCATGCATCCCGACGATGCGCGGGACCGCAATCTGCGGCGCGGGCAAGAGATCATGATCTCGACCCGCCGAGGCGAAATGCTGAGCCGTGTCGAAACCCGCGGCCGCAACAAGCCGCCGCGCGGTCTGGTGTTCGTGCCGTGGTTCGATGAGGGGCAGTTGATCAACAAGCTGACGTTGGATGCGACCTGCCCGCTGTCGAAGGAAACCGACTTCAAGAAATGCGCCTGCAAGGTCGAGCGCGCGTAACCTGTTGAAAGTCTGAAAAATGCCCGCCACCGCCCCCATGTCACCTGTCCGACGCCGGTTCCTGACGGATACCGCGCGCATGGCCGGTGGCTGTGCGGTGGCGGGCCTTGGCCTTGCGTATCTGACCACCGATGCGCGCGCGCTACCCGCCGAGGCGTTGCGCCCGCCCGGCGCCCTGCCAGAGGATGATTTTCTGGGCGCCTGCATCCGTTGCGGGCTGTGCGTGCGTGACTGCCCCTATGACACGTTGAAGCTGGCCGAGCTGGGCTACGACGGTCCCGCCACCGGCACACCGTTCTTCACCGCGCGCGAGGTGGCCTGCGAGATGTGCGAGGACATCCCGTGTGTTGCCGCCTGCCCGACCGGGGCGCTTGATCCTTCGTTGACCGACATCGACGATGCAAAGATGGGCACTGCGGTGCTGGTCGATCAGGAAAACTGCCTGAACTTCCTCGGTCTGCGCTGCGACGTCTGCTACCGCGTCTGCCCGGTCATCGACGAGGCGATCACGCTTGAGCTTTCGCACAACGACCGCTCGGGGCATCACGCCATCTTTGCGCCGACCGTCCACGCCGACCGCTGCACCGGCTGCGGTATCTGCGAGAAATCCTGCGTTCTGCCCGAGGCCGCGATCAAGGTTCTGCCCGTCCGGATTGCCCGGGCCACGAGTGCAGACCATTACCGCAAGGGCTGGGAAGAGCAGGAACAGAACGGCGCGCCTCTGGTCGATGGGGTGATCGATCTGCCCGATCGTCTTCCAGGCCCCGGCACCGACAACCTTGCCGCACCCGGCGGCTTTGAGCCGGTTTTCCAGCTTCCCGGAACGGAGGCGGGCCAATGAGCGCAAAGACACGGCTTCCCACCGGACAGGAAGCGATTGCCGCAAAGGGCTGGTTCGGTGCGCATAAATGGCTGCTGGCGCGCCGCACGTCACAGCTGTTGTTTCTGGCGATCTTCCTTGTCGGACCGTGGTTCGGTTGGCGCATCGTGGACGGCACGCTGGCGGGATCGCGCACACTGAACGTGCTGCCGCTGACCGACCCGTTCATCGCCCTCCAAGGCATCCTGGCAGGCCATTGGCCGGAAGTGACGGCGCTGGTCGGCGCGCTGATCGTGTTGGTGGCCTATGCGCTGATCGGCGGGCGGATGTATTGTTCCTGGGTCTGTCCGATCAACCCGGTCACCGACGCGGCGCACTGGCTGCATGCCAGGTTCGATATCCCGAAAGGCTGGCAACCCAAGCGGCATACGCGCCTGTGGCTGTTTGGCACCGTGCTGGTCGTCTCGGGGCTGACCGGCAGCATCGCCTGGGAAATCCTCAACCCGATCACCATGGTCCACCGCGGGCTGGTCTTTGGCATGGGGGCCGCGTGGGGGATCGTCGCTGCGGTTTTCCTGTTCGACCTGTTCGTGTCCCGGCGCGGCTGGTGTGGCCACCTGTGTCCGGTTGGCGCCTTCTATGGCCTGCTGGGCCAAGGGTCGCTGCTGCGCGTCAGCGCCTCGAAACGCGCGGCGTGCGACGACTGCATGGACTGTTTTGCCGTCTGCCCCGAGATGCAGGTCATCACACCCGCCTTGCGCGGAAAGGGCAACGAAACGCCCCTGATCCTGAGCCCCGACTGTACCAATTGCGGGCGCTGCATCGACGTCTGTTCCGTCGATGTCTTTTCCTTCACCCACCGGTTCGACCATCGCATCGACGATGCGGTTCAACCGGCCAAGCCTCATGTCGCGGAAAAAGCCGCCTAACCGAAAACACGGAGAGCATAGATGAAACTTCTTGCCATACTGGGGGTCTCCGCCTTCGCGTCCACCGTCGTCCTTGTGGGGCTGTCAGTGGCTCAACAGGCGGCCAACGTGCAGACCCTGCGCAACACCAACATCGACGGCCTGAACATCGTCGACGACATCTATCAGCAGCAAGAGGGTCGCGAGGCACGCAACTATCGCCAACAGCCGCCGATCGTGCCGCACTCTCTGGATCAGTATCAGATCGATCTGCGCACCAACCAGTGTCTGACGTGCCACGATTGGTCCAACGCAGGGGACCGCGGCGCACCGACCCTGTCCATGAGCCACTATCTCGATCGGGATGGTACACAGTTGGACACCGTCGCGGGCACCCGTTGGTTCTGCAATCAGTGCCACGTCCCGCAAGCGGATGCGCCGGCTCTGGTGGGCAACACCTTTCAGCCCTCAAGTTCGCGCTAAGGGAGACGACCCATGTCCGAACCGACAGAAAAGCGCCGCCTGATCCGTCGCATCTGGGATGCCATCTGGACCCCGACCGCCGTTCTTTCGACCGGCTTTCTGCTGATTGCCGGTTTTCTGGCCGGGATCCTGTTCTGGGGGGGCTTCCACTGGACGCTGGAAATGACCAATACCGAAGAGTTCTGCACCTCGTGCCACACGATGGAAACGAACCTTGGCGAGTATCGTGAAACCGTCCACTACAACAACCACTCCGGCGTGCGGGCGATCTGCTCGGATTGTCACGTTCCTCATGAATGGCAGTACAAGATGAAGGCCAAGATCATGGCCGTGAAAGACGTCTATCATGAGGTGCTCGGCACGATTTCAACGCCCGAGAAATACGAGGAACGGCGTCTCGAAATGGCGGCCGCCGTCTGGAAGAAGATGAAGGCCTCTGACTCGCGCGAGTGCCGCAATTGCCATGCCTTCGAGTATATGGACTTCACCATTCAAGAGACCCGCGCGGCGGACAACCACCAGAAGGCCATCGATACTGGCATGACCTGCATCGACTGCCACCAAGGGATCGCGCATGATCTCCCGCCGGGTTATCTCGAAGAATACAATCACGTCGTGGAAACCCTCGCCGAGGCAACGCGCGAGATTGATGACGATGTCGCTGCGATCAGGTCCTATCTCGGTTCGGGCACCGAGTGACGGAAGGTAAGGAGACCCAACATGCTTAGCTTTCTCGACCTTCTCGGCACGATCGGCGCCAGCATCCTTGGCCTGCCCGGCATTCTGGGCGTGGCCCTGGGCATGATGACCCGCAACCCGATGGTTGCCGCCATTCTGGGCGGCGGGGTCGGCGTCGTCTCGCCGCTCTTGCTGGGCGGGTCGCATTCGACCCATGTTCCGATCACCCCTTTGGAATACGCGGTCGCACTGGTCGTCGGTGTCCTGGCTGGTTTGATCGGCTGCACAATCCGGCGCAGGGGGGCAACCGTCTGACAAAGCCATGAAACCCGGTCGATCAGGCCGGGTTTCAGTTTGAAGACAAGTGTTCAACAGGCTTGAGTCAGGCCGGAACCGGCGCGCGCAGCCAATCGTGCAAAACGTCCTCCCGCAGGTCCAGCCGCGTGGCCAACCCTCCGGCAAACTGCAGGAAACCATCGTGGTTCAGCCGGTTGACGGCGGTCAGCACGGGAATGCCAAGCGATATTGCCAGCACCATGGCGTCGCATAGTCCGCGCCCCTGGCATTCCTGTGCTCCGAACTTGTTGATGATCAGCGCATCCGCCCCCGACCTGAGCGCCTGACAGACCTCGGTCGACGCAGCTTCAAGTGACGCGGGATCAAGCCGGCAGCCACGTGATCCGCTGCCAAGTTTCTGGGCAATGGCGATGCGCGGCCCAGACGGCAGGACGGCAAGATCCATGTCGCACGGATGGTCGGACCCTTCGGGGGCCCGGCATTGCACAAGCCCCGCTACGACCCGGCCTTCGGACTGCAAACGCGCGGCAAGTGCCGACAGCAGCGCATCCGCGCCACCGCGCGTGTCCGGCAGAACATAGCCAAGCCGGCTTTGGACAAACTGTGACATCGGTCAAACCCTTTGGTTGAATGGCAAGAAATCCACCGTATCGCCGGGAGACAAGGCCTCGGCGTCGGCGGGGATCAGGACGCAGCCATCGGCCAACACCATCGGCGTCATCCGTCCCGAATGCACAGGACCACCAATGGTCACCGAACAGCCCGTTGCATCGAGCACCGCTGGCCGGGCCTCGGAGCGGCCCGGTTGGTGTCTGACCGTGTTCAGCACGCGCACCCGATGCAAGCGCTGCGCGCCCGGCGCGCCGCAGAGTGCGTCAAGCAATGGCAATCCCAGCAGCACGCAGGTCACGTAGGCCGACATGGGATTGCCGGGCAGTCCCAGCCAGCGCGCAGCGCCGATCTGTCCAACCACCACGGGTTTGCCGGGTTTGATGGCGACCGACGGAATGTCGATACGCGCGTCCAACACGGCCGCGGCGGCCCGCATGTGATCCTCGGCCCCAACCGAGACGCCACCTGTCGTCACCACCAGATCAGCGGCGGCGCTGGCTTGTGACAGCGCCTCGAGATTTGCGTCGAGCGTATCGGGCACGTGCCTGTGCATGACCAGGTCCGTGTCGGGCCGAGACAATAGCGCTGCCAGCATCGGCCCGTTCACATCCGGGATCTGAGCATCCGACAAGGTCGCGCCAGCTGGCCGCACCTCATCGCCCGAATTCAAAAGGGCGACCCGGACGCGGCGGCGCACCGTGACGCGCCCGACCCCGCCCGACGCGGCCACGGCAATGGCTCTGGGTGTCATCCGGCAGCCGATGGGCAGAATTTCAGCCCCTTGGGCCACTTCTTCGCCCCACCTGCGGACGTGCGCACCTTTCGCCGGGCGTTGGTTGATCTGGACACGATCACCGACCAGCGCGACATGTTCCTGCATCACAACGGTATCCGTTCCGTGGGGCAAGGGGGCGCCGGTGAAGATGCGCACGGCGTTTCCAAAGGCGACCGGCGCGCCCGACGCACCCGCAGCGACACGGCCTGCCAAGGGAAGCTCCCACGGCCCCGCGCCCTCCAGCGCCGCACTGGACAGCGCAAACCCGTCCATCGCGGAATTGTCAAAACGGGGGACAGGAAAAGCCGAACATACGGCCCGCGCCAGAACGCGACCGGAGGCCTGCGACAGCGCCAGCTCCTCGACCTCTCGCACGGGCGCGGCCAGCCGTGCGGACAGCGCCATCGCGTCTTTCAGGCCAAGGCTTCCGGACGCTGCACATCCACAGCTGCAGTCCTGTTCGGCTGTCATGTCTTTCATCCGGTCCTCCGGGCTGTCTGTGGCGGCCAATCTCGAATAGATGCTTTTCCAGAGCAGGTTTAACAGGTCCCGCAGTGCGCGACTTAATCTGGATCAAACCGCAAAAAGGAATTGCCGACGCAGGTCATTGGGCCGAACGGGAGACGGCTTTCTGCGCGACCTTGGGCTGCAGAAGCCACGGCCCCAGCCGCAACGCCAGGATTGCAAAGGCAGCGGTCCAGGCCACGGCTGCAAGGTCGATGCCATCCAAAGCGCCAATCGTGACCTGCCCTGCCGTGACCCGGAACACCATCGCGGTCAGCACAAGCGCAAACGCGCTGGCCAGGGCGCGCCCGGCGATCAAGGCACGACCCGTGTGGCCCATCGTTGCCCGCATCATGACGGCCACGGTCATCGCCGTCACGGCCCCGATGCCCAGTACATGTGCTCCGACATTCTGCGCGATCAGGTCCAGCGCCGAGGCCGACACCGCCGCCAATCCCATCGGCACCATCAGGTATGCAAGATGCAGCATCAAAAGCAGCGGCGAACGCCAAGTTGCGTGGCCACGCCAGCGTGCGAGCCGAAACAGGTGCAGGACGGCGGCCAGACCAGCAAGAACCGCAGTGCCCATGCCGACAGGCGCGGCGACCCAACCGACCAAGGCAGCGGCACCGAAGACAAGACAAACCGCATCGAACCGGTTGAACGCGGTTGGCAGGGACTTGGCGCCCCGCTGTACCAGCCAGTTCCGGCTGAAACTGGGGACAATGCGGCCGCCTATCAACATGATCAGGAAGATCAAAAGCGCCATTCCAAGCCGGCGGCCATGGTCGGCGGTGCCCGCGTTCATCGCTTCGACGTGAAACAGGACATTTGCCAGCCAAAGAAGGGACACAGGCACCAGCACCTTGAGATTTCGCCAGTTTTTGCCTGCCACGACCTCGCGCGCGATCATCGCGGCCACGGCCAACAGGAAGACCTGGTCCACAAGCAACACGAGGACCGGCCCGAACCCGATCATCCCGGCCACCGACAAACGCCCCGCCAGCCAAAGCGCCAGCAGGACAGCCAGCGGCCAGCCTCGCGTGGGCAGCCGTCCGGTCCAGTTTGGGACTGCTGTAAACAGAAAACCCGCGACCACGGCAGCGCCGTAGCCAAAAATCATCTCATGCGCATGCCAGTCGGTCGGCGCAAATGGTCCGTCAAGAACGACGGCTCCTCGCCAGACCGACCACCACAGTGGCAAGATCAACAGCGCAAACACGGTCGCGGCCAAGAAGAAAGGCCTGAACCCGTAGGAAAACACGGATGGTCCGGCAAAAGGCGCACGCGAAGACATAGGGCAACTCCTTCAATAAGATCGGGCGACTCTCGCGTGTCGCCCGAACAAGTCTGAAGACGCGGGACGATGCGTCACTCGACCTGAGCCAGAATATCCGCCATGCGGGCCTTGGCCTTGCCCTTTTGCTTGACCGCGGCGGCCGCATCGAGGTTCACGGCATCACCAACCTGGATCACCGCGACCATGCCCATGGAATAATGCGGAGTGCATTTGACCCCATAGACGCCTTCGGCCTCCACGGTCAGTTCGAGCGCTTCGTTGAACTTGGTCTTGAAGCTGTCGACACCATCGGGAAGCATGCCATCGATGCTTTCGACGTTGTGGCCCTTGTCGGTGGGCACGAAGTGGATGACGTCGCCCGGCGCGGCCTTCACGAAGGCGGGTTCAAAGACCATCACGCCCGCCTCGCCCTTGTTCAGCATCTGGATTTCAAAGGTCTCGGCGCTTGCCAAGCTGGCGACCATGGCAAGGGCGGCGGTCATCATTGCGGTCTTGATCATCGGATCGGTCCTTTCGGTTTCCTCTGTTTCGTCTGCCCCTGATTTGCCGTACAAGGACGGCCCGAACGTTGCCCTTGCACAAACTCCGGATACGAAACCGTGCCGAAACTCGATGAAAGCCTGCTGACCGGCCTGCCGCCGTTTTCCCTGCTGGACCGGGCGCAGATCCGCGAGATCCTCGATCAGGCGGTGTCGCGCCGCTATGACGAGGGCACGGCGATCTTTCGTGAAGGGCATGACGCGGAACGGTTTTACCTGTTGCTTGACGGCTACCTGCGCGTGATCCGCTCGACGCCGGGGGGCGATCAGATCATCGTCCTGCACATTTCCCCGGGACAGTTGTTCGGCATAGCCCCTGCCTTGCAGCGCGACACCTATCCGGCGACAGCCATCGCGGCGGCCGAGTCCATCGCGCTGTCATGGCCGGTCCGGGTTTGGGACGACTTCATCGCGCGCTATCCCGGCTTTGCCACCGAAAGCTACAAGACGCTTGGTCAGCGCCTCGGCCAGATTCAGGAAACCCTGACGGAAATGGCGACGCAGGCCGTGGAAAAGCGCGTCGCCTGCGCCCTGCTGCGGATGGTCCACCAAAGCGGGCGCAAGTCGGACAAGGGGATCGAGATCGCCTTTCCGGTCACGCGGCAGAACATCTCGGACATGACGGGGACGACATTGCACACGGTCAGCCGGCTGCTGTCGGCGTGGCAAAAGGACGGGATCGTCGAATCGACCCGCAAGCATATCGTGGTCACCGACCCGCATGCATTGGTGGTGCTGAGCGAGGCGTGACCCCTACGGCTTTATGCGGGCCTGCAAGTCATCGCGAAACGCGTCTTCGTCCAGATCGTATTCCAGACAGGCATCGGTGATGGCGTGAAACGGCGCGATCAGGCAGCCGGGGCACAGCATGCGCCTGTCCATGAAGGCGCCTGCCATGTCCGGCCAGGCGGCAAACAAGTCAGCCAGAGGCAGGTCCGGGTCGTCGAAATCGGGCTGTGACATGGGCGGTCCTTTCATAGCCACATGTTGCCCGCACCTTTCGTCCGCTTCTTTGCGTTTGCACAACAAGCGGCCCGTCAGGCCCCGGTAGACAGCGGTTATCCGAAACAATTCGACAGGACCGCGACATGTCTGAATTCCTAACCAAATCGCGGGCAAGGAACGTGTTCTACGGGGGATCCATATTCTTCGTCGTCGTGTTCGTGGCCCTCACGGCGCAAAGCCACCGGCACATCGTGGACAAGGCCACCGCCGGGATGCCCCTGACCGATGAGGTCGTGCTTGGCAAACATGTGTGGGAGCGCAATTCCTGCATCAATTGCCACACGCTGCATGGCGAGGGCGCCTATTTCGCCCCGGAGGTCGGCAACGTGATGACCCGATGGGGCGTCCTGGACGACCCCGAAGGCGCGTACGAGATGCTGGATGGCTGGATGGCCGCGCAGCCCTCGGGGATCGAGGGCCGCCGCCAGATGCCGCATTTCGAGATCACCGAAGAGGAGATGCGCGGGCTCGCCGAATTCCTCCGTTGGGCCGATCAGACCGACACTCAGAACTGGCCGCCGAACGACGCGGGCTGAGGGAGACAGAACCATGAAATACCAATCGCAAAAAGTGGCTTGCGCCTATTTCCTCGCGGCCATGGCGCTGTTCGGCATCCAGGTGCTGGGCGGGCTGCTGCTGGGCTGGATCTACGTTTCGCCCAACACATTGTCCGAGGTCCTGCCGTTCAACATCGTGCGCATGATCCACACCAACGCGCTGATCGTCTGGCTGCTCTTGGGCTTCTTTGGCGCGGCCTATTACCTTGTCCCCGAAGAGTCAGAGCGCGAGATATTCTCGGTCAAGCTTGCCTATATCCAGCTGGCGATCCTCGTGGTCGGAACGCTGGGGGCGGTGGGGTCCTACCTCGTCGGCATCCATGGCGGGCGCGAGTTCCTTGAACAGCCTTTGTGGGTCAAGTTCGGCATCCTGGTCGCGGCGGTGATCTTTCTCGTAAACGTCTCGCTGACCTTTCTGGCCGGGCGCAAGACGGCGATCACCAATATCCTGATGATGGGTCTGTGGCTGCTGTGCCTGCTGTGGGTCTTTGCCTTCATCAACCCTGACAACCTGAGCCTCGACAAGATGTACTGGTGGATGGTCGTGCACCTGTGGGTCGAAGCCACGTGGGAGCTGGTCATGGCCGCGATCCTCGGCTTCCTGATGCTCAAGCTGACGGGCGTGGACCGCGAAGTGATCGAGAAATGGCTCTACATCATCGTGGCGACCGCGCTGTTTTCCGGCATCCTCGGCACAGGGCACCATTTCTACTGGATCGGCACGCCGGGCTACTGGCAGTGGATCGGTTCGATCTTCTCGACCTTCGAAGTCGTGCCGTTCTTTGCGATGATGTCCTTTGCCTTTGTCATGGTCTGGAAGGGCCGCAAGAACCACCCAAACAAGGCCGCGCTGCTGTGGTCGCTGGGGTCGTCCACCGTCGCCTTCTTTGGCGCGGGTGTCTGGGGCTTTTTGCACACGCTGCACGGGGTGAACTTCTACACCCACGGCACGCAGATCACCGCCGCCCACGGCCACCTTGCCTTCTACGGCGCCTATGTGGCCCTGAACCTCGCGATGTTCACCTATGCGATGCCGATCCTGCGGAACCGCGATCCCTATAACCAGGTGCTGAACATGGCGAGCTTCTGGCTGATGACCGGTGGCATGGCCTTCATGACCTTTACCCTGACCTTTGCCGGGACGATCCAGACGCACATGCAACGCATCGTCGGCGATTACTTCATGGACGTGCAGGACCAGCTTGGCCTGTTCTACCTGATGCGCTTTGGCTCCGGCATCGCCGTGGTCCTTGGTGCCCTGCTGTTCATCTACTCGATGCTCGTGGTGCGCCGCGAGGTGGTGAAGCCCGGCCCCGTGGCCGTTCCGGGAGAGTGAAGAATGAAAGACCTGAGCACCCCCGACCTGCCGTTCTACCACGCGCAATCCGACGAATGCGCGGTGTTCCAGACGGCCTATGAAAACTGCCTGCCCCTTCTTCTGAAGGGGCCGACAGGCTGCGGCAAGACCCGCTTTGTCGAACACATGGCCGCGCGCCTTGGCCTGCCGTTGCACACCGTCGCCTGTCATGACGACCTGAGTGCAGCGGACCTGATCGGGCGCTACCTGCTGAAGGGTGGCGAAACCGTCTGGGTCGATGGCCCCCTGACCCGCGCCGTGCGCGAGGGCGGCATCTGCTATCTCGACGAGGTGGTCGAGGCTCGCAAGGACGTGACCGTCGTCCTGCACCCGCTGACCGATGACCGGCGGCGTCTGGTCATCGACCGCACAGGTGAGGAGCTGCAGGCGCCGAAACCCTTCATGTTGGTGGCCAGCTACAACCCCGGCTATCAGAACGTGCTGAAAAAGCTGAAGCCGTCAACGCGGCAGCGGTTTGTCTCCATCGGCTTCGATTTCCCGACACCCGAGGTGGAAACCCCGGTGGTCATGCGTGAAAGCGGGCTGGATGAGGCGCGCGCCGGTGCCTTGGTGCGGCTGGCGGGCAAGATCCGCGCGCTGTCGGGCATGGACCTGGAGGAAGGCGTGTCCACCCGCCTGCTGATCTATGCGGCCACGATGATCGCGCGCGGCATGGCGGTGGATCGCGCCATCGAGGCCGCCATCATCGAACCGCTTTCCGACGAGCCGGATGTGCAGCAGGCGCTGCGCGATCTGGCCGCCGTGATCTACGGGTGACGCCATGATCCACGTCCTCGATCTGATGGAGCCCGAAGAGACCGTCGGTAACCTCTGGCACGACATGGCGTCGCGCTGGGGGGCCGTTCCGAGGGACGAATCCCGCGCGGTGATGTTCGAGGCCATGCGGCCCTCGGTGCTGACGCTGTTCCGGGCGCTTGGCGGCGCGGCGGGGGTGGAGATCACCCCGGCCCCGCTGACCACATCCGACCATCGCCCCGACCGGCTGCGGCGCATTGGAACCCCGCGCGAAAAGCTGCACGTGGCGGATTTCGACGGCGACCGCCTGCGCCTGCCGCCGGTGATCGACACCTTTCCCACGCGCGATCTGAACCGGGCGTGCTATCTGTGGCTGACAGCGCTGGCCGCCTGTGTCGACCTGCCCGCACCGCTCGCTGATCCGCTCGCCGCCGACCGAGCCGAGATCGACGCGCTGGCGCAGGCGTCTGACCGCGCCTATGTCGCCTGTCCGGGCCTCCGGGTGCCGTATGCGCATTTTTGCACTCACATTACCTTGAACCGCCATCGCACCGGCCTGCCGCGCTGCGAAGCCGGGATCGAGCGGATGCTGCTGGACCAGCTCTGTGGCCACGCGTCCCAGCGTGAATGTCTGGCCTGCCCTGCCCCGCGCGGCTACCGGACCTTTGCGGCCCTGCCGATCTGGCCACGCCTGCGGCCCCGCACCCGCAGCGACAAGCCCGCCGCCGCGAGCGACGAGGCCGCCGCCCCCGCGATGGCCCTGCCCACCCGCAAGGAGGCCCGCCGCGAAGACCGCGATCAGGCCAACCGCAACGACAGCTTTATCGTCCACCGGTTTGAATCGATCATGTCCTGGGCCGAAAGCCTGAACATCAACCGCATGGTCGATGACGACGATCAGGACAACGCCGCCAAGGCCGCCGAGGATCAGGATCACCTGACCCTGTCGCAGAACATCAAACGCGCCGCCACCCGCCTGCGCCTGTCGCTGGACCTGTCGCCGCAGGATGCCGATCACGAACGCCTTGCGGGCAAGTTCACCTATCCCGAATGGAACCGCCGCACCGGCGCCTACATGCCCGATCATACCCGCGTGCTGGAGGCAGAGGCCGTGCCCCGCGCCGACTATGCCCCCGATCCGCGCCTTGTGGCCCGCGTCCGCCGCCAGTTCGCGCCCCTGCATCCCCGCCGCGTGATCCTGCCGCGACAATTGGACGGCGATGATCTGGACCTTGACGCGGTTGTCACCTCGCAGACCGACATGGCCTGTGGGCATGAAGGATCTGATCGCGTCTGGCAATCCGGCCGCCCGATGGCGCGTGACCTGAGCGTTGCGATCCTGATGGATTGCTCACGCTCGACCGAGGCCGCGCTTGGGCAGACCACGGTGATCGACACCGCGCGCGAGGCGCTGGCCGCGCTGGCCTGCGGCATCGATACGGCGGGCGACCGGCTGGGCATCTGGGGGTTCTCGTCTTTGAAACGCGACCGCGTGTTCCTGCACCGGGCCAAGACCTTTGCCGAACCCATGACCCATGCCGTCACCACCCGCATCGGCGGTTTTCGCCCCGGCCACTATACCCGGCTGGGGGCCGCGATCCGGCATGTCTCGGCGCAGCTGGCCGACGAGGGCGCAACCCGCCGCCTTTTGCTGGTGCTGACCGATGGCAAGCCCAATGACCTCGACCACTACGAAGGCCCGCACGGTATCGAGGACAGCCGCATGGCCGTGCGCGAAGCCCGCGCGCTGGGGCAGGCGGTGCATGGCGTGATCGTCGATCAGGACGGGCAGGACTGGTTCGCCCGCATCTTTGGCCGCGCCGGTTTTACCCTGCTGCCCGATCCGCAGCGCCTGCCCCGCGCCCTGCCCGACATCTACCAGACCCTGACCATGGAGAGCTGACATGAAACGCCTTTTCGTCCTTGCCACCCTGATCCCTGCCCCTGCGCTGGCCGCCGGGTTCGACCGGCCTATCCCACAGCCGCAAACCGACGTCGCCGAGTTCTGGTTCTTCGTCGGCTCCGTCGCCCTGATCGCGGCACTGGTCGCCGCGCAGATGCTGGTCAGCCGCCGATGAGACCGTCTTGGAGACTGCTGGCGGGGCTCTATCCCTTTGGCGCAGGCGCGATGGGGGTGAACCTGTTCTTTGCGTCGCTGATCGGGTCGTGGCTGGGCTGGCCCGTGCTGACGCCCTGGCAGTCTGCCGCCGGGGGGCTGGTGATCGGCCTACCCGCGACCTATGCCTTTGCCTGTCACATCACACGGTTGATGAAGGAAGTCGATGAGGCATGACCGGCTGGACGGAATACACCCTTGCGCTGGCACTGTTCGCCGCCAGCCATTTCGTCCCCCGCCTTTGGGGGCTGCGGGACAGGCTGATCGGCGCGGTCGGACGGCGGGTCTATTTCTCGGTCTATGGCGTTATCTCGCTGGCGCTGCTGGTCTGGGTGATCTCGGCCGCCGGGCGCGCGCCCTATGTCGAGCTTTGGCCGCAAATGCCTTGGACGCGCTGGGTGCCGAACGTGGCGATGCCCGTGGCGCTGGTGCTGGTCGCCTGCGGGGTCGGGATGTCGCAGCCCTATACCTTGGGAGGCCGCAAGACATTCGATCCCGCGCGGCCCGGTTTCGCCGCCATATCCCGCCATCCGCTGTTCCTTGCGCTGGCGCTTTGGGCCGGGGCGCATCTGGTGCCGAATGGCGATCTGGCCCACGTCATCCTGTTCGGCAGCTTTGCCGCCATGGCGCTGGCCGCCATCCCGGCGTTCGATGCCAAGGCCCGCCGCGTATCCGACCTGCTCAGCCACACGGCGCTGTTCTCGCTGCGCCCGCTTGCCAACCCGCACTGGCGCCGCGCCAACCTGCGCCGCCTGCTGATCCGCACCGCCATCGGCCTGATCCTGTGGATCGCTACGCTGCATCTGCACGCGCTGGTCGTCGGCGTCTCGCCCTTTCCGGTCTGAAGGTTGATCCTGCGCAAAGTCGCGCCCTGCGAAAAGGCGCATATCGGGCGCATGAAACACATTGACCGCCTCAGATCCCTTGGCCTGTTCGACCAACGGGTGCCCCGCTACACCTCTTATCCCACCGCCCCGGTCTTTTCGCCCGAGGTGGGCGCAGCCGAGCAAACCCGCGCGCTGGCTGCGCTGGACCCGGACCAGCCGGTTTCCGTCTACCTGCACATCCCGTTCTGCGAACGCCTGTGCTGGTTCTGCGCCTGCCGCACGCAGGGGACAAAGACGCTGTCGCCAGTGGAAAGCTACCTCGGCACGCTGGAACAGGAACTGGCCCTGCTGAAGAATATCCTGCCCAAGGGTCTGCGCATGGGGCGGATGCATTGGGGCGGCGGCACGCCGACGATCCTGCCGCCCGAGATGATCCACCGTCTGGCACAGGCCGTCCGTGCGGTGATCCCGCCCACCGAGGACTGCGAATTCTCGGTCGAGATCGACCCGACGATGGTTGACCGCGCCAAGATCGTGGCGCTGGCTGCCGAGGGTATGAACCGCGCCAGCATCGGTATTCAGGACTTTGACCCGCTGGTGCAGGCCTCCATCGGTCGCTTGCAACCCTTTGACATCACGCGGGCCTGTGTCGACGATCTGCGCGCGGCGGGCATCCGGTCGCTGAATGCCGACCTCGTCTATGGCCTGCCGCACCAGACCGCCGAACGGTTGGACGATACCGTGTCCAAGGTGCTGGACCTGAATCCCGACCGTGTCGCGCTGTTCGGTTATGCCCATGTGCCCTGGGTGTCGAAGCGCCAAAAGCTGATCCCCGAGGACGCGCTGCCCGCCGAAGAGGCCCGGCACGCGCTGGCCAACCTTGCCGCCGCCCGGTTCACCGGCGCGGGCATGACAGCCATCGGCATCGACCACTTTGCGAAGCCCGAAGACGGGCTGGCCCGCGCCGCCGCCAGCGGCCATCTGCGGCGCAACTTCCAGGGTTATGTCGATGACACCTGCGCCACCTTGATCGGCCTTGGGGCCTCGTCGATCTCGCGGCTGCCGGATGGCTACGTGCAGAACGCGCCCGCCACCGCCGCCTATATCCAGCGGATCGAGTCCGGCCAGCTGGCGGTGGCCCGGGGCCACATGATGACGGGTGATGACCTGCTGCGCGCCCGCGCCATCGAGATGCTGATGTGCGATTTCCGGCTGGACCGGGTGGCGCTGCGCGACGGCTTTGGCGTGCAGGCTGCAACGCTGGACGCCCAGATCGCGCTGGTGGGAGAGCGGTTCGGCGATCTGGTCAAGGTGACGGATGACGCGCTGACCATCGCGCCCGAGGGCCGCGCGCTGACGCGGATCATCGCCAGCGCCTTTGACGCGCATGTGCCCGAGGGCATCCGATACAGTCAGGCTTCTTAGGCAGGTCTGGGGGGGTCACTCCCCCCGCACCAACCGGAACCCAAGGTGATCCGGCGGCAGGCCAACGGCACAGCCGCCGACACTGGCATCGCGGACGAAATCGATCACCGCGGCACGATGCACGCCCCCGGCAATGCGTACACCGCAATAGGGGGCGGTCTCGGCCACCGTGCCATCTGTCGCAAGTGTCCCGTTCTGCATGCACCCGTCGGTCCACTCCCATACGTTGCCGGACACGTCCGCCAACCCATTGGAATTCAGCCCGAACGCCCCCGCCCGGTAGAGGGCGGGATCGGCCTTGCGGCGCAGGGTGATGCCGTTTTCGTAGCTGGCCAGCATCTGCGCACCGGGATCGGCGGCGGCGTAGTCGGGCCCGCTGTCGCCATGGCGCTCGGCTGCGGCCAGTTGCCATTCCGCCTCGGTCGGCAGGCGCCACGGCTCTCCTGTCTGGTCCGCATACCACGCGGCAAAGGCGCTGGCGTCGTTCCAGTTCACCCCGGTCTGAGGCGCGTCCGACAGCACAATCCGGGCCGGTTCACAGGCTTCGTCGGCCACGCAGGCCGCGTATTGCCCGCCCGTCACCTGATATTTCATGATCTCGAAACCCGGCACGGTCATCGAGACCCGCCGAGGCGTACGCGTCTTGCCGTTCTGCGAAAAATTCCCGAACGGACGAAAGGCAATCTCTCCGCTGGCGATGCGTACCATGTCGGGCGGGGCAAAGGGCGGCGCGTCGGGGCGCGGTTCCAGCATGGCCATCACGCCCGCCACACCAAGCAGCGGCAAGAGCAATAAGAATTTCATCGGTCTCTCCTCGAAAACGCAAGGGGCGCCCGCATCATGCGACCGCCCCTGCCCTTTCCTTTTGTGCCAAACTCAGAAGGCGGCCAGATCCGTCGGCGCAAGGACCTGTTCCATCAGGTCATTGTTCCAATCGCCCTCGACCTTCACATGCGCGGTCGCACCCAGATTCACCGCCTCGATCAGGTTGTGGTTCACATAGGCGTAGACCCCCGGTTGCAGGAAGGTGTACAGCGCCGCCCCCGCCGAGCCGCCGCGGATGAACCATGTCTCCATGTCGCGGTCGGGCACGTTGTTGAACTTGCCGTGTTCCCACACAAGGTCGCCATGCCCGCCGATCAGGTGCGGACGCGTGTCGCGGTTGGCCTGGCTGTGGACGAACAGAACCCGCTCACCGACATTGGCCGTCATGGCGTTGTCGCCGGTCAGCGCACCGACCTTGCCATTGAACACCACGTGCGTCGGGATCAGCCCGTTCATGACGTCAAGCGTGTCGGGATAGCTTTCGCCCGCATCGGCGTAACGCTTGTATTCGCCGTTTTCATCCTTCGGGATGTAGAACTCGTTCTCGCCGATGTAGTAGACGCGATCGTAACCGACCGGGTTGCCCTCGTGATCCTTCAGCCCGTCGCGCGGCAGAACCATGATGGTGCCCGCCATGCCCGAGGCCACGTGCCACGGGATCATGGGGCCGCCCGGCGCGCAGTGATAGACGAAGGTGCCCGGACGGGTCGCCTTGAACCGCAGGATTGTCTTTTCGCCGGGGTTCACATGGGTCAGCGCGCCCCCGCCCAACGCCCCTGTCGCGGCGTGGAAATCGATGTTGTGCTGAAGCATGTTGTCTTCGGGGTTGATCAGGGTCAGCTCGACATAGTCGCCCTCATGCACCACCATCATCGGCCCGGGGATCGACCCGTCAAAGGTCATACCCTGAAGGTAGGCCCCGTCATCGACCTCGATCTCCTTTTCGACGATGGTCATCTCGAATTCGACGATGCGCGGCGCGCCGGGTGCGGCCTGTTCGTGGTCGTGCACGAAGGGCGGCGCGACCAGTTCACGCTTGATGCGGGTGAGGCTCGACAGGTCCGCAGAGGCCGCAAGCGGGGCCGCCACCGTTTCGGCACTGACAGCCTTGGCCAGGATCGGAAGCGACGCAACACCGGCTGCGCCCATCAGTGCGGCTCTTCTCGTAAGCATGTTCTCATTCCTTCTCGGTATGTCTGCGCGTTGAATCAAGGTTACCCAGAGGCCCGGCGCGGAACGTTGCGAAAAGGCAAACTCCGCCCAACTTGGCGCGCGTTTGACCGGTGCGGGCAGGGGTCTGCCGACTCGGGGCCATAAGAAAAAGCAACGCCCCCACGAGTTGCGCGGGGGCGACAGTTGAGAAGGTTAGTTTTTCAGGCGCGGAGGAGATCGACCCCGACCTTGCCGAGCAGGTGCAGCCGATCATCGGGCAGGACGACGGCAGCCGTCGACGCTGCATCCGCCACGGCAGCACTGTCGTGCAGGGCACTGATCGGACCGGCGCGAAGCCCGGTCCCGCCATTCGGAGCGAAGATGTGGCCAACGCCGAGAGACGCCGCGATCATCGTCCCGGCAGCGTCCGAGGTCGCGACAGCCCGGTCCGTCAAGGCCAAGCTGCGCCCCGAAGGCAAGCGCACCGGCCAGCCTTGCCCGTTCAAACGCCCCATTGCCCGGATCTCGCCCGCGTTGACCATCACATCGTGCAAGCCTTGTCGGCGCATGAGCCCCGACAGGCGGTCCGTGGCATATCCCTGCGCAATGCCGTTCAGCGTCAGGGCCATCCCGGACCGCCGGAGGCGCACGGAACTTTCATCCATCGTCACACGGTCAAATCCGACAAGATCTTGTGCCGCAGCGATCTCGTCAGGCCACGCCGTCCGGCCCAAAGCAGCCGCCTTGGCATGGACGGCAAACAGCGGCTGCACGGTCGGGTCGAATGCGCCCTCGGTGGCATGATACATCTCACGTGCCAAAGACAGCAGGGCCAGCATGTCAGGGTCCGGCGCGTGCAACACGCCATCCCTGTTCAGGCGCGACAGGGCGCTGTCAGCGCGATAAAGCGAGAACAGCCCTTCGATACGGGACAGTTCCGCTTCGATCGCGCGAAAGATGGGGGTGGCCTCATCCTCGGACAGACCTGAAAGGACGACCTGCGCCCCGGCCCCAAGCGCGGTTCCGCGCCAGACGGCCACCGGCGTACCAGCTGTCAATCGGGTGGCCGCACAAGTCGCGCCAGCCAGTGTCAGAAAACGTCTGCGGGTCAGCGTCATTGGTCCACTCCCAAGTTCGCCTGATGGCCGGACATCTGCGCCATGTCCGGCCTGACATAGGCTTCGGGCACCGCGTCCCACGCGACGACCCGCCCGCCATGATCCGCCGCAAATGCCGCCGCCGCATCGGTGGAGCCAAAGGGGATGGCCTCGGGCACGCCCATCCCGCCAAGCCGGTCGCTTTCGATCACGAAGGCCGCGTTGCCGGACGCCAGCCAGTTGTCGAGACCGGGCAAAGCCCAGCTTTCTGCACGAGACATGTCGGACACGAATACACCCATGACCTCGGCATCGCGTTCCGGGTCATACATATAGGCCACCGCGTCAGAGACTTGGCTGAACCAAAGCGGGGCAGACTGGCCCTTCAAGTGAACCTGCGCCTTGGGACCGGGATGGTCGGCGACGAACATCTGGCAATAATGGCCAAGCGCCTCATCGGTCATCTCAACCGGGGTAATGGTGGCGATGTCCTCCTTGCAGGCGGCGAGGCCCAGGACAAGGATGGCAAGGACAACAGGTTTCATGGGACGATCCTTTTCGTACGGCGAATGCCAAGTGCCAGCACCGCCGAAAGCCATAGCCCCAGCACAGCAAGCGCCGCTGTCGGCGGGAATGGCAGGGTTGAGGCAAGCCCGTCGATTCCGGCCACCGGCGCGGTTTCGATCAAAGCGAGATTATACAGGCGAAATGCGTCTGCCGGATTGGCAACCACCAGCCAGGGGAAAACCTGTGACGCGAAGATGCCGTCGCTGGCCGCCATCACACTGCCGAGCAGTGCCAAGTCATAGATCACCACCAGAACCAGCCAAAGCCCCACAGCCGAAGCTGCCGCAGTCGCCGTGCGCCCGGCCATGGCAGACAGCATCAGGCCAAAGCCGACAAAGACCGACCCCAGGACAAAGGCCGTGGCCATCAGGCGCAGCCATGCGGCGATGCCGTCGGACCCGGTGCCAAAGGACAGCGCCAGAAACGCGCCCGCAGCGCCGAAAGCCAGAACAATTGCAACGCCGACAGCCAGCGACTGGGCCGCGAACTTTCCGGCAAAGATCTCCCACCGGCGGACGGGGCTGGCCAGTGTCAGGGCCAAGGCGCCGCGCTCGATTTCTCCGGCGAAGGAATCGTAGGACATCAGCAGTGCGATCAACGGGATGAGGTAGACCGACAGCGTTGCAAGGCTCGCCGCCGTCAGGGTCAGGGCATCGGCGTCCAGCGCCGCCCCCTGCCCTGCGCCGAAAATACCCAGCACCACGGCAAACAGGCCCAGGATGCCGGTCGCCAATCCGACCCACAGGTTGCGCCGGGCCAGCCTGAATTCCTGCGCAAAGATCGTGCCGATACGCGTGGTCATGCCTGATCCCCCTCGTGCTCCGAAAAATGGCGGTAGATGTCGTTCAGCCCGGGGGCAAAGACGTCGATTTCGTGCAGGGCATCCCGGTGGTGACCGAGTTGAAGCAACACCCCGAGTTTGGCGTCGGGCGCGCAGTCGATATCGAGCCGGCATCCGTTCACCCGGCGGCCGCCCAGATCGGCCTGAAGTCGGTCTGCATGCCCCTGCTTTGCGGTCACGCGAATGGTCGTCCGCAGCGCGGCGGCAGCAGCAAGCTCTGCCAATGTCCCGGAGGCACGCAGGCGCCCCCGCGACAGGATCGCAACGCGGTCAGTCTGCCCCTGCACCTCTTCCAAGCCGTGCGAAGACAGCAAGACGGCGCAGCCGCGCGCCGCGGCCTCGGCGATGACCGTATAGAAATCGTGGCGCGATACAGGGTCAAGCCCGCTTGTCGGCTCGTCCAGCAACAGCAAGCGGGGCGCGCCGATCAGGGCCTGTGCAAGGCCAAGCCGCTGCCGCATGCCTTTGGAATAGGTGCGCACCCGGCGGTCGGCGGCGTCTGCCAGCCCGACCCGGTCCAGCAGCCCGTTGATCCCGGCCCGGGACGCCCCGCGCAGACCCGAGAAATAGGCCAACACTTCGCGCCCGGTCAGGCTTTGCGGAAAGGACACGACTTCGGGCAGATAGGACATGGCAATCCGCGCCGCGTCCGAGCCGGGCGCGTGCCCGGCCACGGTGATCGCCCCTTCACCCGGCGCCAGAAACCCGAGGATCGCCTTGAACAGCGTGGATTTCCCCGCGCCGTTATGGCCCAAGAGGGCCAGCCGTTCGCCGGGCGACATGGCCAGTGTCACGCCGTCCAGCGCCTTGAGCGCACCGAAAGACAGGCTGACATTGCGGATGTCGAGAATGGGTTGTGTCATGAGGGATCTCCCTGCGGCAGGCCTGCACCCTCGGGCGAGACCAGAGGATGGCTGTCGATCACGCCCCCGGGCAGCAGGCCCGGAAACCGCGATTGCGACCAGCGGATGAGCTGTACGGCAGGCGTTCCCATCAACAGGCGCGCCGCCGGTTGTGACCAGACCAGCCGATCGATGCTGTCATTGGGGCGATACGGGCTGTCGACCAATCCGTCGCCATTGACGTCAAAGCCCGCCTGATCGGACCAGTAGTTGCCGCGCGCGCCGTCCGACCATTCCAGCCAGCGGGTTCCGACATATTTCACCTGCGTCCGGTTGCCGACAAAGGCATTGCCCGTCAGCACGTTGCCTTGGCTTCCGGCGGTGAAATGCACGCCGATCCCGCAGCCCGCAAACCGGTTGGCTTCAAAGAGGTTGTGATTGGAATTGTAGACGAACAGGCACTTCTCGCCACCAGTGCGGACCTCGTTCTGGCGCAGCTTGGCCTTGTTGGCGAAGTTCATGAAAAAGCCGTGGTTGGCGTCGCCTTCGGACAGATTGCGTTCTACGGTCAGCCGGGTCGAATACATGAAGGCAAAACCCATGTCGTTGCCCTGGCTGATGTTGTCCGTCACCTCGATCCGGTTGGCGTACATCGAATGAAAGGCAAATCGCAGGTCGCTGAAGCGGTTGCCCCGGTACACGGCCTCGTTCGATGTGGTGATGAAAACGCCGTCGCGGCCCTTGGTGATCGTGTTGTTCTCGACCAGAAGGCGCGGTGCGTTCCAGACGTAGATGCCCGGACCCCGTTCAGGCACCCGAAGGTCGTTGCGGCCCTCGATCCGGTTGCCCCGGATCGTGACATCCGTTGCGCCATGCACGTCGATGCCGATCAGGTTGCCGATCAGGGTCACGCCCTCGACCCGCGCGCCCTGCGCCCCCTTCAGCAGGCGAATGCCGCTGTCGAACGCGCTGAGCCGCGCACCCGCGCCGGTGATCGTGACGCCGGAAATCGTGACGTCCGGGGCCGTCACCGTGATGACCGATCCCTCGCCCGGACCAGCGATCCGGGCGAGAGGCCCCGTGAGTGTGAGTGGCTTGTCGATCTGCACCGGCCCGGCATAGGTGCCTTCCCCAAGCACCAGGTCATCGCCGGGCCGGGCGGTCGCGATGGCCCGTGCCAGCGCCCCCTGCCCCGGCCGCACCTCTACCCTTTCCGCCAGACAGGCGAGCGGGGTGAGGATCAACACAAGGACCGGGATCAGGAAACGCATGACGGGCCCTCCTCTTACGCGACCGGTTTGACCAGCATCCGGCCGCGCATCTCCATGTGGAGCGCGTGGCAGAACCACTGGCAGTAGAACCAATGCACACCGGGCCGATCGGCGGTGAAGGTGACAGACGCCGTAGCTTGCGGCCCGACCTCGAAGGCTATGCCATGATTGCCCAGCGTGAAGCCGTGCGTCAGGTCGTCGACCTCATCCATGTTCGAGACATAGATCGTAACCTCGTCGCCCTGGTTGACCTCGAACTTGTCAAGGCTGAAGGCGGGCGCGACCGAGTGCATGTAGACGCGCACCTTGTTGCCGTCGCGGATCACGTCGGCGCCCCAATCCAGATCGACACCGTCCTTTTCGGCCTGAACCCGTGCCTCTTCCCACAGCGGATCGGCCCGGTCATAGACCGACGCCGGGTTGACCTTGTCGGCGCGCACCAGAATGCAGTCATGCGGCTCGGCAAAGGTCGGGCCGTCGTGCACCAGCTCCATCCCGCCGCCGGAAATGTCGATCAGCTGATCGTTCTCGGGCTTCAGCGGGCCGACATTCAGGAAGCGGTCCTTGGAGAACTTGTTGAGCGAGATCAGGAATTGGCCGTCCGCCTCCAGCGTCTCGCCCATCGTGGTGTGGTTGTGGCCGGGCTGGTAATGTACGTCGATCTTTTTCAGGATCGGGTCCACATCCGCGCCGTCATAGGCGCGCACCGCGTCCTCGATGTTCCAC
Organism: Pacificoceanicola niger; assembly: GCF_048553275.1. Taxonomy (NCBI): domain Bacteria; kingdom Pseudomonadati; phylum Pseudomonadota; class Alphaproteobacteria; order Rhodobacterales; family Roseobacteraceae; genus Pacificoceanicola; species Pacificoceanicola niger. The sequence continues at coordinate 4,882 of NZ_JBLZMW010000026.1, read as the reverse complement.
ATCACCATCTGGCTGTCGAGGAACAGTGTGGTGTAGGCGTTGCCCTTGCCGTCGAAGGCGGTGTGAAGCGGGCCAAGACCCAGTTGCGGCTCGGCCACCACAGCCGAACGCGGCTCTGCCCCGTCGAACACCGCCTGAAGCCTGGTCACGTCGATCACGGTGACGGTGGGGGACAGCTTGCCGTTGATGCACAGGTGCACCTTGTCGGGGGCCATGTTGCAACCGTGCGGGCTGTTGGAGACCGGAATATAGGCGGTGTATTTCGACCCGTGCCGCCCATCCAGAACCTTGACGCCGTTGTATTCCTTGAAATCCCCGGCTTGGATGCCCGCCTCGATCGCGGCGATGTTGAAGGCGACGACCCAGTCCTGTTCGTTCTCGGTCATCTCGGCCAGCGTCACGCCTTCTTCGGAGTTATACGAGGTCGAGAAGGCCCATTTGCCCTCGTAATCCGCATCGCAGTTGTCGAGGTTGCCGTCGACGATCACCTGCCAGGCGATCTCCATCGTGTCGCCGTCGATGGCGGTGAAGATCGAATGGTACTGTGTCGGATCGTCAAGGATCACCCCGTCATTCGGCAGCGGGATGCGGTGTTCGCCATTGGCAAAGACATAGCCGGTGCGCGGGTATTTCTGCGGGCGCAGACCGTGGATGTCCGAGGTGTTCGGAATCTCGATGATCTTGTCGGTCTTCATGATGTCGCAACGGATGCGTGCGACGCGGGTGTTCGCCTTGTCATTGGCGAACAGGTAGCGCCCGTCATAGGTGCCCTCGGTAAAGGACATGTGCGGGTGGTGCAGGTCGCCGTTGTCATAGGTGACGCGGCCCCGCTTGGCGAGGAACTCCTTGGTTTCCGGCAGCAGGCCGTCGGTCAGGATCTTGAGGCTTTCGTTGGTCGAGCCCCAGCCGGTGGCCGAACAGCGGTTGAACACCGGGATGCGCATCAGCTCGCGCATGGACGGCACGCCGATGATGCGCACCTCGCCGGACTGACCCGAGGACCAGAAGCCATAATAGCTGTCCAACTGGCCGGGGGCGATTTCGGGCGCGCCGGTCGCCGCATGCGCACTGCGCGCCGAGGCCAGCAGGCCAAGCCCGCCCGTGCCCGCAACGGTGGCCAGCGCCGCCACCCCTGCCGTGCCCTTGAACAAGCCCCTGCGGGATACGCCTTTGGTTTCGTCTGTCATGATCTTCTCTCCTTCATTTCGCGTGTGAAAGCTGGTTGGGATGGCCGAGGTTCGGCCGTTCGGCATGGGCGGTCAGGGCCGCTGTCGATGCCGCATCCTTGGCGCGGCGCTTGTCTGTCTTGATGACGACCGGGCAGCGCGCGTGATCCTGGTAAAGCACCTGGCAATTCAGGCAGGAAATGCACTCGTTCGGGTTGATCTCGCCGGTCGGGTGGATCGCATCGACCGGGCAATCGGTGGCGCAAAGCTGGCAGGGGGTGCCGCACTCCTTGTAGCGCTTGAGCCAGCGGAACATGTGCATCCGCGCCGGGATCGCCAGCCCGCCGCCCAAGGGGCAGACATAGCGGCAGTAGAAGCGTTCGATGAACAGACCCGGCAGCAGAAAGGCCAGCGCGATCAGCACATAGGGCAGCGGGCGCGCGAATTTCAGGATGATCGCGGTCTTGAAGGGCTCGACCTCGGCAAAGCGTTCGGCCAGTTCCAGCGAGTACAGCGACATCCCGAACAGCCCGAGAAAGAGGATGTATTTCACCGCCCAGAGCCGTTCGTGCAGACCCCAGGGCAGTGTCACCTGCGGCACCCGGAATCGCCGTGCGACCTTGTTCGACAGTTCCTGCAGGGCACCGAACGGGCACAGCCAGCCGCAATAGGCCCCGCGCGCCCAGAACAGCAGCGCCGCCGCGACCGCGAACCACAGGATGAAGATCAGCGGATCCATCAGGAAGGTGTTCCACTGGAAATCGCTGAACAGCGCGTTCACCACCGCGAGGATGTTGACGACCGACAGCTGCGCGTTGGCGATCCAGCCGACGAAGACCAGCGTGAACACGAGGTAGGCGTTGCGCAGGATGGCAAAGTGACGGGCGTTCCGCGTGGCAAAGCCCTGAAAGAAGAAGATCCCCGACAGCAACGCCAGCGCGACGGCCAGTACGATGACCTGAAGGCGCTTCGTCTGCCAGATGCGTTGCCACAGGGCATCGCGGGCATCGGCGTCGGGCACGTCGGGTTGCGTCTCGGCGACCCGCGCCGGGGCAGTCGTGCGCGTGTAGGCTTCGGGCAGTTCGTATCCCAGATCATAGGTCAGAAAGACCTTCTCGATCGGGCCAACCGCCCGGCTGACGAGGAACTGCAGCCGGAACGGCGCGGCTGGGTCGAAGCCGGCCTCGGCGGGGATCACAAAGATGTCCATCTCGGTGAACGCTGGGGAGCCTTCGGCGGCCACCTGCACGATGCGGCTGTGGTTGCGGTCGTGGAACCGCACGGACATGTCGCCCTGGATCAGCTGGAACCGGTCGAAGATTCCGCCGCGCACATAGCCCGACCCCTTGAACGACCAGCGCCCGGCCCCGAACACGGCGATGGCTTCGTCGCCCGGTTCCAGCCGCGTCGAAAGGTTTTCCCACCCGGCATCGCCCAGCAGCGACCGCCCGATCGCAGGTTGGTTGACCACCGCAGTCCAGATATCGACATAGGGATCTGTCTCCGGCCCCGGCTCGGCATTCTTCGCAGTGCGCGGATCGCCAAGCGCCGCGAAATCCGAGTTGATCAAAGCCACGTCCAGCGTCAGCCGCCGCAAGGCGCCATTGCCCGCCAGCGTTTGCCAATCGGTGACTTGACCGGCGTCGCGATCAATCTCACGCACAGGCCCACGCGCCTCGGGCGCGGCAAAGCCATCCAGACCAAGGGCCCGCGCCGCCTTGATCCCGGCACGCAGGATCGAGTCGTCTATCACCATGATGGTGACCGTGGCCCCCGAGACGATTTCCAGTTCATCGGCGTCACGCGGACCGGAAACGCCGCGCAGGTCGAACCCCGTGTAGTGTTCGATCACGGCGCGAATGTCAGCCTCGGGAATGCCGACCAAAACGATCGGCTCCGAGTGTTTCAGCAATTGCGCGCCGGTCAGGACGGCATCCGAAGCAATGCCGACGGCGACATGGATCGGTTTGCCGGAATACCCCGTGGTTGGGACGAAATCCGACGTCAGGAATATCCAACCAACCGTTTCAGTGCCTTTCAACGCGGGCACAAGACCATCATCACGTACCGGCCCGAGACTGGTTGCGCCGGGCACAACCGAGCCGATCTCCAGTTTTCCCAGAAATTTGCCGATCAGCGGATCGGCTTTGGCCGAAAACGCGCTGCCCCACAGCAGGACCAACGCAAGCAGCATCCGAATCATCACGTGTTGCATAGGGTCTCGCTTCGCCTCGCATCAGGGTCGTCCTGTCAGGCAAGGGGTAGCGGCGATCGGCCGGTCGAAGTTTGCGTTTCCGCAATATCGCAGACGATTTGCGCTGGCCGAAAATGAAAAACGGGGCCCTGATCGGCCCCGATGATCGTTGTCCTTACTCTGTCCGTGACTCAGGCGTCTGAGGTTTCATCCCCATGCTGGCCTTCGCGGACGCCACGCCGGAAGGCTGTCAGACCTTGTCCTACCTCGCCCATGATCGACGAGATCTTTCCCCGTCCGAAGAGCACGACAACAACCAGAAGGATAAGGGCCAGCCCCGGCAAACCGATCGTATTCAACATAATGAGTTCCTTTTGAGCAGCTCGATCGCGTAAGGCGCCGAACATTGAACCATGCCCCGTAGCCGGAGCCAGTCCGATGGATACAAAGGGAATCCCCTACCGTCGTTGCGATGCAACAACCTTTTGGGTATCACTTCGCCCAGTGTGAACTCGCGCTGAAGCGCAAAGACTTGTCAACGCCGGAGTAAAATCCGGCCACGTGGCGGCGCAAAACCAGGCCAGTTACGGGGGCGCTCGCGGCATGTGGAGACCATGATTTTGGGGGCAGCGGAGGTCGGGCGTAGCCCGGCCGTAGCTGCCCCCAAAATCTCGCCCGAAGTAGCACGGTGCGGACTGTAAGTGATCGTTGGGTTGGGGTGGCAGGCCGTCAGGGTGTTTTCGGTTCGGCCGTGCGGGCCCGACTTTGTGCGAGCCTGTAGCTCTCGCCATTCATCTCGAGAATGTTGACGTGGTGGGTCAGTCGGTCAAGCAGTGCGCCAGTCAGGCGTTCCGTGCCAAAGGTTGAAGTCCACTCGTCGAACGGCAGATTGCTCGTAATCATCGTGGACCCGCGCTCGTAGCGTTGTGATATCAGTTCGAACAGGAGTTCGGCGCCGGTTTTGGAGAGCGGCACGAAGCCCAATTCATCGATGATGAGGAGCTTGACGGCGGCCAGCTGCTTTTGCAGACGAAGCAGGCGTCGTTCGTCGCGGGCCTCCATCATCTCGTTGACCAGCGCGGCGGCCGTGGTGAAGGCAACCGACATGCCCTTCTGGCATGCGGCGAGGCCGAGCCCCAATGAGACATGGGTCTTGCCAGTGCCACTGGGGCCGAGAGCGATGACGTTCTCGTGCCGTTCGATCCACTCGCAACGCGCCAGTTCCAACACCTGCATCTTGTTCAGCTTGGGGATCGCCTTGAAGTCGAAGCTGTCCAAGCTCTTGGTGGCCGGGAATCTGGCGGCTTTGATCCGCCGTTCGATCATCCGCCGCTCACGGTCGATCAGTTCCATCTCGACCAGCCGCGTCAGGAACTGCACATGATCCAGCCCCTCGGCAGCACATTGACGCGCAACCTTCTCGTATTCCCGCAAGAATGTCGGTATGAACCGCGCCGGGTTTGCCGGAGGCTCCAACTCCTGAGTAAGGTGGAGCATCATGAGCAAGACAACCAACAAGTTT
>NZ_JBLZMW010000025.1:0-43419 GCF_048553275.1 Pacificoceanicola niger | reverse complement strand
CGCCACGTTCAGCCGTCGATATTCTGCGCCAGCGAACGGGTGTTTTTCCATGCAGTCGGCGGGACGCGGTCACTCGCCGCAACGATCTCGAACGGCGGCAAAGCACGAATTTCGGCATCGGTACTGGGGCGATCTGCACACTAAGTCCCATGATCACCCGCCTTACGATTTCAGCCTGCGCGTACTATCCGCAGCATGACGTTGTTTTTCAGCACGATACGGTGGAAGGGGACGGCGAGGATGTGAAGCATGATGAGTGCCAGAAGAGCGATCTTCAGGAGGTTGTGCGCTTCCGCTGCGGTGCCGACATTGGCGAACCAAGCCACGCCTCCGGACACGGACATGGCTGCCAGCAGTCCGTAAAAACTCCAATGGGCCATGTGCGACAGGGTTTTCAGCGAGCCGGGCTCGTTTTCTGGGTGAGATGGCGCTCCGTAGCGTAGACGCAGGGTCAGACGCCAAAGCCACCAGCGCAAGAACAAGGAGGCCGCCTGCGACGTGGGCAAAGATCAGCGGCTCGAAGAGAAATTCATCGGCCTTGCGGATCCCCGCCCAAGCGGCGACGATGCTGTCATGGATTAGGTATTGCGCGGCGACCAAGACCGCGATGACCCAGTGCAGGGCGATCTGCGCTTTCGAATAGCCTTTCGGGTGGGGCATGTGGGTCTCTTCAATGCAAACACATTCAATAAATAATATTCAAAAGAGTCGCTCCTTGCGCTGGATCAAACCGCACTAAATCAGAACTGCGAGCCCCAGCGAGGATGGGCGTCGTCGATGACCAGCGGGTGAGTGTGTTGGCGGTGGCCTTGCAGGTGGGGGTGGTTCAGGGGCAGGTTGTCATGGGTGTGCTCGACCGCCTCCGGATCACCCGCAGGCCAAAGGCGCAGAGCAGCGAGGGTGCCGAGCGAAGCCAGTGCCGCCAAAGCCAGCAGCGCGGGGACTGTCCCGAAGGCAGTCATCAGCCAGCCGGACAGCGGATAGGTCAGCAACCAGCAGGCATGAGACAGAGCGAATTGCGCGGCGAACAGCGCAGGCCGGTCCTCGGGGTGCGCCGAGCGGCGGAGCAATCGACCCGACGGCGTCAGCACCGCCGAATAACCAAGCCCTACCACCAGCCACCCCACCAGCAACAAGGGCCAACTCAGGTTGATTGACAGGATCGTCGCTGCGAGGCCGGCCAGCGTCGCCACCATCGTCCAAGCCCCGGCCAACATCACCAGCCTGTCCGGGGCTCGATCCAGAAGGCGCGGCAAGACCAGCGCCGCCGCCATGCTGCCAAAGCCAAATGCGAACATCGTCCAGGCCAGCGCGCTGGCGTCCAGCCCCAGTTGCCCGCGCACCAGCACGACCGAGTTGACCAAAACCATCGCTCCGGCACTGGACACGGCCAGGTTCAGGCCCAGCAAGCCACGCAGGCGTGGCGTCGCAAGGTAAATGCGAATGCCGCGCGTGGTGCGATCGTAGATGCCGCGCGGCTCTGACACCTTGGGGCTGGGCAACAGGACCGACACCACCAGCAACGCCGAGGCGGCGAACCCGGCCACGGTGCCAAGGAACAGCGTGTTGTAGCTCATCACCGCCAGCAGAAGCGCCGCCAGCGTCGGCGAAACGATATTTTCCAGATCATAGGCGAGCCGCGACAGCGACAGCGCGCGTGTATAGCGTGCCTCTTCCGGCAGAACATCCGGGATCGTTGCCTGAAAGGTGGGCGTAAACCCGGCCGAAGCCGATTGAAGCAGGAAGATCAGGACATAAACCTGCCAGACCTCGGTGACGAAGGGCAGGCACAACGCCGCGGCGCCCCGCACCAGATCCAGCGCAACCAACAGCCTGCGCCGATCCACGCGGTCGGCAAAGGCCCCGGCGACCGGCGCGATGCCGACATAGGCGACCATCTTGATCGTAAAGACGGTGCCCAGCACCATCGCCGCCCCGTCGCCTGCCAGATCGTAGGCCAGGAGCCCCAGCGCCACGGTCGCCAACCCTGTACCCAGCAACGCCACCACCTGCGCAAGGAACAAGTGGCGATAGGTGCGGTCACTCAGGATGTCGAACATGGTACCCTCAGAGGTAACGGGAGATCGCCTTCAACTCGTCTCGGTCGTGGTCGCCATCCAGGCAATGATCCATATGATCATGGATCAGGGCCTGCTTGGCATTGCGGATCGCGCTTTCGACCGCCTGCAATTGCTGCGCCACGTCAACGCAGGGGCGACCCTCTTCGATCATGGAGACGACGGCGCGAAGATGCCCCTCGGCGCGTTTCAGCCGGGATACGACCTTGGGGTGACTTGCGTGGCGATGCGGTTCCGTCATACACGTTGGGTATCCTCCCCGAGGGGATAGCACAAGATGCCATGCAAGAGGCATCAGGAGGTTCACGGGCGTGCAGCAAATGAGGTGCCAGCACAAATCTGCAGGGATCGGAGCACGGCTGTTTGCCCTTCTGACCTGCTTTGCACTGGTGCTTTGGACCGTTTCGCCGAACGCCTCTCATGTGCCGAAAGTCATTGAAACCTTGCAGGAACATGCCGAGGTGATCGTCGAGCACGGTCATTCGCACGGCCTGGAAGAAGATCTGCTTTGGGCGATGCATGGTCATAGCCATGACGTCGCAGATCACGACCACGGACAGGTCGTTCTGATGCAGGCCCGGCGCAGCACCGTGCCCGTCGAGACGGACACGACATGGCATGGCCATGCGCTCGCCCATTGGTCACCGCCGGTCTTTCGGCTGGACCGTCCTCCGCGTGTATGAGCCTTGCCCGTCTCGGGCCAGACATCACGCATTCAAGGACATTCCAAGGAGAGAGACATGCACTCCGCTTTCGCGGATGGCCGGTCTTGGCGCACATCCCGCGCCCCCGCCATCCTGATGGCCCTTGCGGCCACGTTGCTTTATGCAACTGCCGCTGCCGCCCATAACGTCACCGAGGGTGACGCCGGCTACATCCAGGAAATCTGGGGGGTGAATATCATCCCCTTCATGTATCTCGGCGCCAAGCACATGGTGACCGGATACGACCACATCCTGTTCCTGCTCGGCGTCGTCTTCTTCCTCTACAAGATGAAGGACGTCGCCATCTACGTGAGCCTCTTCGCTCTCGGCCACTCGACCACGATGCTGCTCGGCGTCTGGTTCGGTTGGGGCGTGAACGCCTATGTCGTCGATGCCATCATCGGCCTGTCGGTCGTCTACAAGGCGCTCGACAACCTCGGCGCCTACCAGCGCTGGTTCGGGTTCCAGCCCAACACCAAAGCCGCGACGCTGATCTTTGGCTTCTTCCACGGCACGGGCCTCGCCACCAAGATCCTCGACTACGACATCGCCTCGGACGGACTCTTGCCCAACCTGCTGGCTTTCAATGTCGGCGTCGAGCTCGGTCAGATCATGGCGCTTGCCGTCATCCTTATCGTCATGGGCTACTGGCGCCGCAGCCCCGCGTTCCCGCGCCAGGCCTACACCGCCAACGTGGTGATGATGTCCATCGGGTTCATCCTCACGGGCTACCAGATCACCGGATTTTTCGTCGCCTGAAACTCTGACAAGGAGACATAACATGTTCAATTCCAACCGCCCCTCGCTCGAAGAGCTTCCCAGCTCGGCGCAGCTTCTGAAATCCACCGCCATCGCGGCGGTCTCTGCAGCGGCGATCCTCGTCACCGTCGTCCTGCCCGCGGAATATGGCATCGACCCGACGGGCGTCGGCCGTGCGATCGGTCTGGCCGAGATGGGCGAGATCAAGACCCAGCTTGCCGAGGAGGCCGAGATGGACCGGCAAATGATGGAGGCCGAAGGCGATCAGTCCAGCTTGCTGAACGACATCTTCGGCTTGTTCGTTGGTGGCGCACACGCACAGGAGGCCATCGTCTGGCGCGACGAGGTCAGCTTCACGCTCGAACCCGGCGAGTCCGCCGAATGGAAGCTGGTCATGACCGAAGGCCAGACCGCACAATATCGCATGACTGTGGAAGGAGGGCGGGTGAACTTCGACCTGCACGGCCATGGCGGCGACCAGTCCGTGACTTACGAAAAAGGCCGTGGCTCTACCGGGTCCGAAGGCGCGATCCTCGCCGGTTTCGATGGAGAGCACGGCTGGTTCTGGCGCAACCGCGACAGCTCGGATGTGACGGTGACTGTTCGGGTCCGCGGCGAATACGCCGAGTTCAAAGACGCCAGCTGATGCCCGTTGCTGCCACCCTCCCGACAGTCAGGGCGGAGAACGGTCCTTTGCTGCGAAACTCGTAAAGGTCTGCAATGCGAAATGCTGCGCTCTGCTTGGGCGCGGCTCCTGATCCGCAGAACGGCAAAGAGATGATGCGGCCGTGCAATCGGGCGGTTCGCGGAGTGCTCGTCAATGCGTCGAACAGCACATGGCGCTGGCTCACGGCACTCCGCGATCCGTTGCTGTGAGCCGGCTTGAATGGTCATTTTATGGAACGTCCGCGCGACACTGGTGTCGGCATGTCTCGCAAGCGATCTTATCCCGCATCTTCATGACGCATTCGTGAGTTGCCCTGCTTCGCGGCTTCGGTCAACGATCCAACAATGATAAAGCGGTTCGCCCTTGCCATGCTTGTCGCTCTGACGGGCCTTGCAGTCATGATCTATCCGGTCGTGGCTCAAGCAGCATTTGGGCATGCGGGATGTGGCATCAGCGAGATCGTCGCCGAGCATGAACATCCACCGGAGGGACACACGCTCCAGACTGATCACGGTATGTCCGAGCATGTCAGCACATCGGACGAGCAGGCTGTCTGCTGTGACGTGGTCTGCTCCGTCGATTATCCCTTCGACATGGGCGAGCGGCCGACCGCGTTTCTTGAAACCTGTCTGCCGCATCCTTGGGACAGCACCTCCCTGATCGACCAGTCGGGACCTTTTGGCCTGAAACGACCCCCGAGGGTCTGATCATCGTGCATCGCGGGCGCATTTCGCGCCCTTGCCAGTGATCCCTTCGGAGCCATTCCATGAAATATCGTTTCGCGGCCCTCGTGCCGCTGGCGCTTGCGGGCTGCACTGAGCCGCTTGCGTTGCCCGAGGCGAGCGCGTTTATTCGTGCCGCCGATCCTCATCTGGTGGTCGCTGCGCCGCCTGGACCAACCGTCTCATATACAGCGCTTCCCATCAGCGAACCGCTGGACTGGCGGCAGCTGAACGACGCGCAAGCGCCAGGCGGTAGCACATGAGTGCGCGCTTGCTGGGCATGGCCTCTCTGGCGCTGTTGGCGGCCTGTGCCGATCAAAGCGTGATCGAGAGGGCATCGGATCCGCGTGCGGGCTTTGGGTTTGTCGCGGACGGCGCGAAACGGTCCACCGGGGCCAACGCGGCCTGGGCGCAGACCTCGGCCGAGGTCGCCGCGAACGAAGCCCGTGCCAAGGCGCTGGTCGCGGGCAAGACCATTGGCGCGGAGACCGCCATACAGGTTGCCTTGATGAACAATCGCGGGCTTCAGGCCGCCTATGCCGAGCTGGGCCTGTCTGCGGCGGACCTGTGGGACGTCGCGCTTGGCCCGCGCCCCAGCCTCGAAATCGGGATCAGCGGCATCGGTGAGGCCGGGTTGGCCCGGTCGCTCGAGGCGGTGGTGACTGGGGCGATCCTTGACCTTGCCACGCAGAAACCGCGCACCAAATTGGCCGAGACGCGTTTTCGGCAGGCGCAGATGGTGGCCCTGGCCGAAACCGTCGCGCTGGCCGCCGAGACGCGCCGCGCCTGGATCGACGCGGTCGCCGCCTTCGAGGCATCGGCCCTGATCGGGCGAGCGCAGGGCACCGCCGAGGCGGCGTCGGAACTGGCTGCCGAACTGGGGCGCACCGGCGCGATGAACCGGGCGGATCAGGCGCGCGAGCATGTCTTTACCGCCGAACTGGCGGCCGAGCGCACCGAAGCGCGGCTGGAGGCGCAACTGGCCAAGGAACAGCTGACGCGGCTGATGGGACTCTATGGCACCGGCATCGACTACTACGTGCCTGACCGCCTGCCGTCGCTGCCCGGTCGCAAACCCGGACGCAGCGACGCGGAACGGTTGGCGCTGGAACACCGCACCGATCTGGCCATCGCCAAGCTGGAGCTTGAGGCCATCGCGCAACAATACCGGCTGGACACGCAGACACGTCGGTTGTCGTCGGCGGATGTCACTGCCGGGGTGGAGATCGAACGCAGCGACAGTCGCGAAACAGAAGTCTCGCCGGTGCTGGCGGTTGGGTTGGATATCCCGCTTTACGACGCCGGGCCGCTGACGTCGCGCCGGGGGGCCTTGGAATACAGCCGCGCCGCCCATGCGCTGGCCCAGCAGGCGGTCAATGCACGGTCCGAGGCGCGCTCGGCCCATGCGGCCGTCACCGGCACTTACAACATCGCCCGCCACTGGCGCGACGAGGTGCTGCCGCTGCGCCGGGAAATCGACCGCGAGGCGCTGAAATCCTACAACGGGATGCTGACCTCGACCTTCGAGCTGATCGAGGACGCCCGCGACGGGCTGGAGGCCCAACTGGAAACCGCCAAGGCGAAGGCCGCCTACTGGCGCGCCGAATCCGATCTGAAAACCGTCATCTGGGGACCGATCCCGGGAGGGGAAGAATGAACCGCCGTCAATTGCTGACCGGTGGCGCGGGGGCTGTTCTGGCCTCGGCTGCCGCCGCTGAAACCCGCTTTCGCAACCTGCCCGAGGCTGCCTTTACCGACAGCCCCTATACGCAGGTGCCAGACCGCCCAATGACCGGGCTGGAGTACAACCCCGTCGTCACGCTGAACGGCTGGTCTCTGCCGTGGCGGATGAACGCGGGCGTCAAGGAATTCCACCTTGTTGCAGAACCCGTCGAACGGATCATGGCCGATGGCATGATGGCGCGGCTTTGGGGCTATAACGGCCAGTCGACCGGCCCCACTATCGAGGCGGTGGAGGGCGAGCGCGTACGCATCTACGTCACCAATCGCCTGCCCGAGCACACATCGGTGCATTGGCACGGGCTGATCCTGCCCTCGGGGATGGACGGCGTGGGCGGGCTGAGCCACCCTGCGATCCCGCCCGGCAAGACCTTCGTCTACGAGTTCGACCTGACCAAGTCCGGCACCTTCATGTACCACCCCCATGCGGATGAAATGGTGCAGATGGCGATGGGCATGATGGGCCTGTTCATCGTGCATCCGCGCGATCCGGCCTTCATGCCCGTCGACCGGGACTTTGCCTTTCTGCTGGCGGCTTATGACATCGATCCCGGCACCTACATCCCGAAGGTCGCCGAGATGACGAACTTCAACATGTGGACGTGGAACAGCCGGATTTTTCCCGACATCGACCCGTTGGTCGTCAACAAGGGCGACCGGGTGCGGGTGCGCTGTGGCAACCTGACGATGACCAACCACCCGATCCACATGCACGGCTATGATTTCGAGGTCACATGCACCGATGGGGGCTGGGTGCCCAAAAGCGCCCGCTGGCCCGAGGTCAGCATCGACATTCCCGTGGGCGCCATGCGCGCCTATGAATTCGACGCCGTGCACGAAGGCGACTGGGCGATTCATTGCCACAAGTCGCACCACACGATGAACGCGATGGGCCACGACCTGCCGACCTTCATCGGCACGGACAAGCGCCGCCTGACCCAGATGATCCGCCAGCAGCAGCCCGGGTACATGCCGATGGGCACGGCGGGCATGGCGGATATGGGTGAGATGTCGATGGAGCTGCCCGACAACACCATCCCGATGATGACCGGCTGGGGGCCTTATGGCCCGCTGGAGATGGGTGGCATGTTCAGTGTCGTGAAGGTCCGCGAAGGGATTGCCCCCGGCGACTATTCCGACCCCGGCTGGTACGTGAATCCGCCCGGAACGCAGGCCTGGGAATGGACGGGCGAGCTGCCCGAGTTCGCCCGCGCCGACGGGCCCTCCACGCAGGTCCCCCCGAAATCCCACCTCAATCACGACCACTGACGCAGCAAAGGAAAACGCGCCATGAAAAACCTGATCACCGTCCTCGCCCTTGGCCTGATGACCGCAACCGCCGCACTGGCTCAGGACGCCATGCCGATGAGCCAGGGCACCATCACCAAGATCGACACCAAGTGGAAGAAGGTCACCATCGACCACGGCCCGTTGGAAAATCTCGACATGCCCGCGATGAAGATGGTCTTCGCCTATGAAGACGGCATGATGGAAGGCCTTGCCGAAGGCGCGAAGGTCGTCTTTGTCGCCGACCGCGTGAACGGCAAGCTGACCGTGACCGAGATCACGGCAGAGTGATCGTGATGTGATCATGGGGCGGCCCTTCGGGGCCGTTTCCTTGCGCAGGATCAAGGCCGCGCATTGGCGCCGGGTGCAGGATCGGACACGTGGAAACCGACAGGAGGTCCCGATGAAACACCTTGTTCTTGCGATGGTTCTGGTGGCAGGCCCGGCGCTGGCCGACCGGGGTGACGGCTATGGCTACATGATGGATGGCTACGGATACGGGATGAGCATGATGTTCGGTCCAATCCTGTGGCTGATCGTTCTGGGCCTCGTTGTGGCCGGAGTGATCTGGTTTGTCCGGCGCTCCGATACGAGTCCGGCGCAGAAATCCGGTGATGCCATGGCCGAACTCGACATGCGCCTCGCCCGGGGCGACATCGATGCCGAGGATTACGCCGCGCGGAAAAAACTGCTGGCGGGCTGAGCCCTTTCCGATACGCGCCCCGCGTTGAACGGGGCGCGGTCGTGTCACTTGCGGTATTTCGAATGGCAGGCCTTGCAGGCCCCGCCCAATTGCCCCAGCGCGGGGCCAAGATCGGCTTGCGCCGAAACCGTTCCGATCAACCCCTCGGCGGTGGTTTCGGTGGCCGAAGCGAGTTGCGCGAAGTCCTCCCAATCCTGCCAGATCGCGGGCTGCGCCTCGGATTTGGGATCGTCGGCGCGGGTCTCGAACAGCGAGCCGATCTGCGCGGACTGCGCGGCGATCTCGGTCAGGGCCTCATTAGCTGTCGAGGCGTCAAACGCCGCTTCGCCCTTGGCCATCGACCCGATGACCTTCATCTGGTCGCCAATCGTCTTCATGACCTCCATCCGTGCCATGACATCCTTGTTCTTGACGCCGCCATGCGCCAGCGCGGCGGTTCCGAGCGCAACCAGCGCCACGGCGAATACTGTCTTTTTCATAGTCCCTATGTCCTTGGTTTTGATGAGAGTCATGCAACCTCGATCCACGTATTCATGCCGGATGCGGCATGGGCCAGCATGTGGCAATGCATCAGCCATTTCCCGGGATTGTCGGCGGTAAAGGCAATGTCGAGCGGCGCATCCGGGACGGACAGGATGGTGTCGCGCAGCGGGCCCATGGTGCCATCGGCGCGGACCTCGCGGAAATGCATGCCGTGCAGGTGCATGGCATGCGGAAACGCCGTGCGGTTGGTCAGCGTCACCCGGGCCACCTCTCCGCGTTTCAGGGACGCAAAGGGCGTGTCGGACAGGCCCGCCTGACCGGACAGCGCCCAGAACTGGCCCTTTTCGATCAGCGCGCGGAAATCCAGTTGCTCGCCTTGGTAGGTGGCGCCCTCCATGCCTGCCATCGCGCCGCCCTCCATCACCATGTCAAAGCGGCGCGCATTCGACAGGTCCGGCAGGGCGGTGTTCGGGTTGGCGGGCAGCGGTGCGGGGGCGGCGTTGCGCCGGGGGCGCGCGCCTGTGACGCCGATTTCGACCAGCGCCTCCCAGCTGTCCCCGTCCAGAGACATCAACAGCCCGGCGGGGCCGTCGCTGGCGGTCACATCCACGATCAGGTCGACGCGCTGCGCCGGGGCAAGAACGATCTCGCCGCTCACCTCCTCGGGCATCTCCAGCGGCATTCCATCGAGCGCGACGGTCCAGCCGATCACGCCCTCCAGCTTCAGGCCGAAGATTCGGGCATTGGCGGCGTTGATCAGCCGCAGGCGCAGGCGTTCGCCCGTCTCGGCCTGCATCGCATAGGCGTATTGCCCGTTCACGCCGATCAGGTTGCCGGTCCGCCCGCCGTGGCTCATCATCATCGGGTGGGCAAAGGGTTCGGCGAACAGGCCGGTTTCGGGGTCGAGCAGCCAGTCGTCCAGCATCAACACCTCGTCACGGTCCACGTCCGGCGGGGTGGCCTCATCCACGATCAGCACGCCGGACAGGCCGCGCGCGACCTGCTCCATCGAGTTCTTATGCGCGTGATACCAATAGGTTCCTGCATCCGGCACGGCAAAGTCATAGTCAAAGGTCGCGCCCGGCGCGGCGGGGTCCTGCGTCAGGCCCGCCACCCCGTCCATCGCATTGTCGATGCGGATGCCATGCCAATGGATCGAGGTCGGCACGTCCAGGTCGTTCACCAGTTGCCGGGTCACGCGTCCGCCCTGCGGCACGCGGATCAACGGGCCGGGAATGGTGCCGTCATAGGACCAGACCTGCGTGGCAGGATAGCCTTCGGGCGCAAGCTGCACGCTGGCCATGCGCGCGGTCAGTACATCGGGGGCGGCCAAGGCGGGGCGGGCCAGCGCCATCCCGGCGACACCGGCCATCCCGGCGCAAAAGGCCCTGCGGTTGAATTCCATGCGCATCTCCTCAGTTGATGCCATTGGCGCGCTGAAGCGCGCGCACATAGGTCACGATCCCGGTAACATCGGCTTTGGTCAGCCCATCCTGAGCGGGCATGTCGCCGAATTTCCAGTGATGCGCGCGGACGCCATTCTGCACCGCCAGTTGGAACGCCATGTCGCCGTGATGAGACGGCTCGTAGATCACATGCACGAGCGGCGGGCCGAACCCGGTCTTGCCGGACGCGTTCTCGCCATGGCAGGTGGCGCAGACCGCATCGAAGGCGCGCTTGCCGAGTTCCGCCTCGGCGCTGAGCGTGTCGGGAAGGGTGACTTCGACGATGGGGGCACCTTGGGCGGGCGCGGCCTCGGCGGCCTCTTCGGGCGCGGTCTCGCGCGTCAGAGTAAACACGCCTGCGGCCAAGATGAGGGCTGCGCCCCCGGCGATCAGTTTGGTCTTCATGATATGGTCCTGTGTCGCGCGTCCCTGCGGGCTGCGCTGATCCTGACTGATGGCGGGCGAGCCGCCGATGAGGCAAGGGTCAGGCGGACAGGCGCGGCGGCGGCAGGTCGATCCGAGGGGGGATGCCGTTCAGCAGGTTTGCCCCGGCGCGATCATGTTGCCGACTCTGCGGTGCAGTCGTTGCAGGCAAAATCGCCGGGCTGACCATCACCATCGCACCGCAGCTTGTGACATGCGGGCAGTCATGGTCGATGCTCGGGCCACCGGCCAGCTCGGGGCAATCGGGGCAGCCTGTCATATGATCCGACACCACCCCATCCGACACGCTATGCGCCATCGCTGCTCCGGGAAGGATCAGCAAGG
The DNA here is from genome assembly GCF_048553275.1 of Pacificoceanicola niger. Classification (NCBI taxonomy): domain Bacteria; kingdom Pseudomonadati; phylum Pseudomonadota; class Alphaproteobacteria; order Rhodobacterales; family Roseobacteraceae; genus Pacificoceanicola; species Pacificoceanicola niger. The sequence continues at coordinate 32,063 of NZ_JBLZMW010000025.1, read as the reverse complement.
CCAGCAGGCCGGTCAGGACAAGAACGAGGATCAGGCGCACGGGCTCTCCACTGTGGACTGCGGCAGAGAGTGCGGCAAATTGCGAGCGCGGGTCAAGCCCCACATCCTCACGGATCCGACAGGTCAGCCGACCAATGCACGCGCACCCATCCACAGGCCCATGACGATCATCATAAGGTTTTCCGTCAACGAGACGAACCCCAAAGGCACGTTCGACGATCCACCGACGCAGGCGCATTTCAGCTCGCGCCTGTCGATATAGACCGCCTTGAACACGCTTACGGCGCCCACCGTGCCGATGAACAACGCCACCGGGGCGGACAACCATGTCAGGGCTCCGGCGGTCATCAGAATGCCCGCCAGTGCCTCGCCGAACGGGTAGAGCTTGCCATAGGGCACCCAGCGGCGGGCGAGCAGGTCGTAGTTCAGGAACATGGTGGAAAAGCTTTCGACGTCCTGCAACTTCTGGATCGCAAGGATCGTCATCGACAGCGAGATGAACCATTCCAGCGCGCGCAGCGTCACGACGGTACCGTATTGGTGCCAGGACAGCCCCAACGCCAGCAGCGCCGCGATGGAAAAAATCGCAATCACCGGCTGGTAGCTGGTCTCGCTCTGCTCCTCTTTCGGCGGGTCCAGATCAAAGAACACGCGCAGGTCGTCGTACCCGCCGATCCGTTCGCCATCGATGAAGGTCTGCGGCGTCGTCTCGACCCCGTGCTTTTCCATGAAAGCGTCGGTTTCCTCGCGGGTTTCCAGATGGTGGTCATCGACCGTATAGCCGTTGCGCTCGAGCAGGTCCTTCGACTTCAGACCAAAGGGGCAGAGGTGGTCGGGCATGACCATCCGGTAGAGCGTGGCGGTTTGGGTGTCGCGGGGCATCACGCACCTCCTTCACAGGTGTATTGGCCACGGAAACCGGTGGAATAGCCCTGCTCGGCGGTGACGATCATATCGGTCAGCTCATCCGCCTCGCGCAGTTCGGCGCTCAACGGGCCGTCGGTGAATTGCGGGGCACCCTCGCTGCCAGCCGTGTCGAGCCGCACGAGATCGCCGCTGATTTTCATCACCGCAGCCTCGGGGCCAACGGCCAGAACGGCGGGGCTGGAGGCGGTGTAGGTGAAGCGGCAGGTTGCGCCCTCGGGCAGCACCCTGGCGATCTCGGCTTCGGTCAGGAATTCGGGATCGACGGTGGCTATGACCTCGGTTTGCAGCGCCTCGGCGGCGCTCTGGACCTGCGCTTCGGGAGTGTCACCCTCTGGCGCCGCCTCGCCGTTGGCGGTGATATCCGCGATCAGGTAGCGCATCTCGGCGATCTCCTTGTCCTGCGCGTAGACGATGGCCTCGGCCAGTTTGGCCACGCGCGGATCGGTGATCTCGGCCCGGGACGAGGTCATGATGGCGATCGAATGGTGCGGGATCATCGCCCGCATGAAGGACCGGTCCTGCACCGTGACCTGGCTGCGCACCAGCCAGAGGCTGGCGGCAAAGACCACGACGGAGCCCACGAAGATGCCCGCGTTCAGCGCCTTGTTCGTGTACATCGACAGCATAAAGGACAGCATGACAAAGGCCATCGTCGCCCCCATCAACACCGCCATCCAGGCCCGCGTTTCGGAAAAGAAGACGTGCCCCAAAAGGTAGGTGTTGAGGTACATCAGCAAGAACATCACCAGCGTCGACGTGCCGATCATCAGGAAAAATCTGGAATATATCATCAATCCTCTCCCGCTTGTGTCGAATGCGGATGGAACGCCCTTCCAGCGCTGGAGGGTTCCGAAATGCGTCCAAATCCGTGCCATTCGGGCAAAGGGGCGCGCAGATGCGGCGTTGCCACATGCTCCGTCGCAGGCCGACCGTATCAGCGTGGCGGCACGCTGCGGCAGGCATAGCGCCCGCGTCCCAGCCGCATCACGCGCCCCTCGGCCACCAGGTCCGCCAGCGCGCGCGAGCACGCCTCTTGCGACAGGCCGATACTGGCGGCAAAGGCGGTGATCGTGCCAGACTGGCCAAAGCAGGCCAGCGCGGCAAAGGTCCGGTCGCGGGCCGACCGGATCGACATGATCTCGGCCCTTTGGCGTTCGTTGCGGACTTGCAGCGCCAGTCTCCGCACCAGTGACTCGGCAAAGTCGGGATCGCTGCGCAGGTGCTGCCTCAACACGGCCCGGTCCACGGCAACCCCGCGCGTCTCGGTCACGGCGATGGCATCGCAGTGATAGGCGTCGGCGAACAGGCTGGCCTCGGCCAGCGTTTCGCCTGGACCGATCTGCGCGATGGTCACCCGCTGGCCGTCCTCGGTCACGCGGTGCAGGGCGACGCGCCCGGCATCTACGCGAAACAATGCCGTAGGTATGTCCTCGCGTCGAAACAGAGCTTGACCGGCGTCAACGGCAAACGGGCGGAGGGCGGTCGCGGGAATGTGGTCAAAAGGATCGTCGCTCATGATCGCAATCATAACGGTTTCAGGATGCGGCCGGTAGCCTGACCGCATCAGGCAACCGGAGACACGCCCATGAAACGACTTGCCCTTGTCCTCGCGCTGCTGCCCGTCGCCGCAAGCGCCCAGATGGACGGCCATGCCCATGCCGGCCACATGCCCGGACTCCACGAGGACACCGCGACCGAGGGCGGACAAGCCGCCTTTGCCGCGCTGGCCGAGATCGTGGCGCGGCTGGCCGCCGATCCCGAGACCGATTGGGACACGGTGGATATCGCTGCGCTGCGCCGTCACCTTCAGGATATGGACCAGCTGGCTTTGCTCGTCGAGGTGAACGAAGCCCCCGTGCCCGGCGGGTTGAAGATGACGGTCCATCGCGACAGCCCCGGGGCGGAGGCCGCATGGCGCATGGTGCCCGCCCATGCGCCCGTTCTGACGGCGGAAACCGGCTGGCACAGCGATGTCGAGGTTCACGAGACCACGATCGAATGGACCGTGACATCGGACATGGCGACGGCGCAGGTGCGGGGTTTGGGCTTTTTCGGCTTGATGGCCACGGGGAACCATCACCCGGCGCATCATCTGGCCATCGCCCGTGGGCGCGCGCCGCACTGAGCACGCGCGCCGGGGCATGACTCAGGCGGCGACGGGCGCCGCGTCGTAGCCCGCATCCTTGATCGCGGCGGCCAGTTGATCGGGCGACAGCGCGCTGTCGATCTTGACCCGCCGGTCGGTCAGGTCGCAGGCGACAGAGGCCGCGGGATCGGCGGCCTTGACGGATTTCTCGATGGCGGCGGTGCAGTGCCCACAGCTCATGTCGGGGACGTTGAATTCCATGTCGAACCCTCTTTCGTTTCGGTTTCGATGGGCAGATGGGCCTTCCAGTGGGGGGAAGGTCAAGGGCGAAGCGCCGCGCGGGGAAAATTTTGCCTCACCCTTGACCTTCCCGTGACTGGAACCCCTATATCGGGGTCAGCCGCAAAGAATCACGGAGGCCGCCATGCCCGAGCAAACCCCAGTCACCCTGTCCATCGAGGGCATGTCCTGCGCGTCCTGTGTCGGCCGCGTCGACCGTGGCCTGACGGCGCTGGAGGGTGTGCAAGACGTGTCTGTCAATCTGGCCTCTGAATCCGCGCGCCTGACCGTCGACAGCCCCGACCGCCTAGCCGAAGCCATCGCGACGCTGGACAAACTCGGCTACCCGGCGCGCACCGCCAGCGTCACGCTGAACGTCGAGTCGATGTCCTGCGCCTCTTGCGTGGGTCGCGTCGACAAGGCGCTGGAGGCGGTGCCCGGCGTGTTGGACGTGAACGTCAACCTGGCCTCGGAAACCGCGACGGTGCACTATGTGCAGGGTGCCGTGACGCCTGCCCAGTTGATGGCCGCCAGCAAGGCCATCGGATATCCGGCCACGGCGTCTGAGACGTCAGGCGGAGAGGATCGCACCGCGCGCAAGGCCGAAGAGGCGCGCGACCTGTCGCGCCGCATGGCCTATGCCGCCGCGCTGGCCGTTCCGGTCTTCATCGTCGAGATGGGCGGGCATGTCTTTCCGCCGTTCCACCACTGGATCAACGCCACCATCGGTCAGCAGACCAGTTGGATTCTGCAATTCATCCTGACCACGCTGGTGCTGATCGGGCCGGGGCGGATGTTCTATGCCAAGGGCATCCCGGCACTGCTGAAAGGCGCGCCCGATATGAACAGCCTCGTCGCCGTGGGCACGGGTGCCGCGTATCTGTATTCCGTTGTCGCGACCTTCCTGCCGGGGCTTCTGCCCGACGCCGTCCGCGCCGTCTACTTCGAGGCGGCCGCCGTCATCGTCGTGCTGATCCTGCTGGGTCGGTTCCTGGAGGCGCGCGCCAAGGGGCGCACCGGGGCTGCGATCCAGAAACTGCTGGGCCTTCAGGTCCGCACCGCCCGGGTTCTGAAGGGCGGCGACAGCGTCGAGGTCTCGGTCGACGATCTGGAGCAGGGCGACATCATCGTCATCCGTCCCGGCGAGCGCATTGCCGTGGATGGCGAAATCGTCGAGGGCAGCAGCCGTGTCGACGAAAGCATGTTGACGGGCGAGCCTGTCCCGGCCGAGAAATCCCCCGGCGATGTCGTCACCGGCGGCACCGTGAACGGCGCGGGCAGCTTGCACTTCCGCGCCACACGCGTTGGCGCAGACACGACCCTGAGCCAGATCATCCGCATGGTCGAAGAGGCGCAGGGGACCAAACTGCCCATTCAAGGGCTGGTCGACCGGATCACCCTATGGTTCGTACCCGCTGTCATGTCCGCCGCCGTGCTGACCGTGCTGATCTGGCTGGTTCTTGGCCCGTCCCCTGCGCTGACGCTGGCCTTGGTCGCCGGGGTATCCGTGCTGATCATCGCCTGCCCCTGCGCGATGGGCCTTGCTACGCCCACCTCGATCATGGTCGGCACGGGCCGCGCCGCAGAAATGGGCGTGCTGTTCCGCAAGGGCGACGCGCTGCAACAGCTGGACGATGTGCAGGTGGTCGCGCTGGACAAGACCGGCACCGTGACCGAGGGCCGCCCCGAGCTGACCGATTTGGTGCTGGCCGACGGCTTTGACCGCGCCGACGTGCTGTCGAAAATCGCGGCGGTCGAGGACCGCTCCGAGCATCCGATTGCCGAGGCCATCGTCCGCGCTGCCCGTGCCGAAGGCGCCCCGCGCGCCGAGGCCAGCGACTTTGCCTCGATCACCGGGCATGGCGTGCGCGCCATGGTGGACGGGGTGCAGGTGCAGGTGGGGGCCGACCGCTTCATGACGCGCGAGGGGGTCGACATCTCGGCATTGGCCGAACGCGAGACCGATCTGGCGACGCGCGGGCGCACCGCGCTCTATGCCGCCATCGACGGGCGTCTGGCTGCGGTGATCGGTGTCGCCGACCCCGTCAAACCCGCCAGCCGCGCAGCCATCGCCGCACTGCACGCCAAGGGCCTGACCGTCGCCATGATCACCGGCGACAAGCGCGAGACAGCCCTTGCCATCGCCCGCGAGACCGGCATCGACCACGTCATCGCCGGTGTCCTGCCCGACGGCAAGGTGGCCGCGCTGAATGAGCTGCGCCAAGGCCGCCGCATCGCCTTTGTCGGGGACGGCATCAACGACGCGCCCGCGCTGGCCCATGCGGATGTCGGCATCGCCATCGGCACCGGCACCGACGTCGCCATTGAATCCGCCGACGTGGTGCTGATGTCGGGCGACCTGCGCGGCGTGGTCAACGCTTTTGAGGTCTCGCGCCGTACCATGCGCAACATCCGTCAGAACCTGTTCTGGGCCTTCGGCTACAACACCGCGCTGATCCCCGTCGCGGCGGGCGTGCTGTATCCGGCCTTCGGCGTGCTGCTGTCGCCGATGCTGGCGGCGGGGGCGATGGCGCTGTCATCCGTCTTTGTCCTGACCAACGCGCTGCGCCTGCGCCGCGTCGCCCCGGCGATGGATGAGACAGGGGCGGTCCAAACCGCCCCGCGCGCCGCCATCGCCGCCCCGGCAGAATGAAGGAGGGAAAGATGAACATCGGAGACGTCGCCCGCCGCTCGGGCCTGCCCGCCAAGACCATCCGCTACTATGAGGATATCGGCCTGATCCGACCGCAACGCAGCGAAAACGGCTATCGTAGTTTCCGCGAGAGCGACCTGCACAAGCTGGCCTTTCTCGGCCGCGCCCGCGCGCTTGGCTTTACCATCGAGGACTGCCGGACGCTGGTCGCGCTCTACGAGGATGAGGGCCGCGAAAGCGCGCAGGTCAAGCAGATCGCCGAGGATCACCTTCGCCAGATCGACGACAAGATCGCCCAGCTACAATCCATGCGCGCCACACTGGACAAGCTCGTCCACGCCTGTGCAGGCGACCACCGCCCCGACTGTCCGATCCTCGAAGACCTCGCTCAGGAACACACCGACGCAGCAATGTGGAAAGGGAAGGTATGAGCGATCCGGCGGTCCGAATGAGACGGCACGTGACAAAAGAGAGGTCGCTGGCAAGACACGCGCAGTATCCGAGCGAATGCCCGAATACGGGCTGAACCAGTCGTTGAGTCTGTTTAGATCGGATGCCCGCTGTGGGCCGTTCGGATAGGGGCTGCGACCGGCCAATTCCCTTTCCCTCGTTGCACCCCTGCATGACGATTTGGAACCTTTGTTGCTTGATGATTCACAGATCTCGCTCGACCGCTTTCACCCATCCGCACTACCGAAAGTCTTGCCAAAATTACCACACTGATTTACGCAGGTCCCACATTCATGGAGATTTTATGACCTGATAATGCGGGGAGGCAAAGCGCCCTCCCGATGCAAAGCAAAACAGAACCGACGCTGCCGCTTGACCGCTGTGGCGAACAGTTTTGCTTGATCTGGTCAAAATCTACATTGCGGAGCGGGCTTGGCCCGTTCTCCGAACATGAAAGTTCCCTAAAATGACACGGGATTATTCCAAATTCTTGGCGCCTTCGGGTTCGAGCAAGTTACCAAAACGCGAACCTTCACCTTTGAATAGCTTGGGCTGGAAACCCTTCTTCAGCCAACAAACCGATGTTGACGCGGCCGCTGACGCACCGCCCGTTCGTGTGGTTGAAGTCCACAGAACCGGCTTGCACGTGCTGGGCGAGAGTCTTGATACGCTCATCCCGCCGGGTCCGGATGCGACTGTCGGTGACTGGCTGCTCTATGATCGGCAAAAACCGTCCAATAGTAAGGTCTTGGAACGCAGGAGCGTCTTTGAGCGTCGCGCGCCGGGCACAGACCGCAAACGGCAACTGATTGCTGCCAACGTGGATACCGTCTTTATCGTGTCGTCCTGCAACAAGGACTTCAACATCGCGCGGCTCGAACGATATGTCGCGCTGGCGTTCGAGGCGGAGGTGACGCCGATGATCCTTTTGACGAAGGCGGATCGTTGCAATGATCCAGAAGCCTACGTTAAAGCGGCAAGCGCCATTTCAAACCGTGTTCTGGTCGAAGGGCTGAATGCCTTGAGCGAAGAACCAATTGCCAAATTGGCTCCATGGTGCAAACCCGGCCAAACGATTGCCTTTCTGGGGTCGTCTGGTGTCGGGAAATCGACACTGGTCAATGCTCTTTTTCGCGAGGGTGTGGCCGATACGGCTGCCATTCGCGAAGATGACAGCAAGGGGCGCCACACGACAACGCGGAGACAATTGCACTTCACGGCCAGTGGCTGCGCGGTGCTGGACACGCCCGGCATGAGAGAGCTTCAAGTGACGGATGTCGAGGCAGGCATTGCCGATCTATTCGCGGAAATCGTTGCCTTGGCGGGCCACTGTCGTTTCAGCGATTGCAGACATGACAGCGAACCGGGTTGCGCCATCCAAAGTGCATTGGCACGTGGCGAGATTGATCCTGACCGGCTTGTGCGATGGAGCAAATTGGCGGCGGAGGAACGCTTTAATGCGTCCACGTTGGCCGAACGCAAAACAGCCGACAAATCTCTCCATAAGATGATCACCGCGATCCAGCGAAAGAACAGGAAGTAAGAAGATGATGCGTAGATACAAACCCGACGATACCGATGCGTTGATCGCAATCTGGGACAAAGCAGAACCACACGCGCACCCCTTCCTGTCGGACGATGTCAGGGACCAGGTGCGCCGCGATATGGCCGACATCTATCTTCCAAACGCCGAAACATGGGTTTTGGAACAGGAGGGCGCACCGGTCGGTTTTATCGCAATGATCGGCGCGGAAATTGGAGGCCTGTTCCTCGACCCCTCTGAACAAGGCAAAGGTCTGGGGCGTCAAATGGTGGACCATATTGTCGGCATCAAAGGCCCGCTGACCGTCGAGGTCTTCAAAGACAACAAGATCGGTCTGCCGTTCTATGTCCGATATGGCTTTGTCGTTACCGGCGAAGGTGTGTTCGACGCCAGCGGCGACGCAACCCTCAAGATGGCGATGCCCGCTGCCAAATAATCACTTGGGAGGCGCTGATCATCAGCGCCTCTCATCAACGGCGCCCGCCGCAAAGAGGCATGAACTGTTGTTGACCCGACATGATTGGTCGAACAAGCGCTGGTATAGCGACGATCAGGCCGTTGTCTGGCCGGAAGGAATACCGATGATCACTCTGCCCCTCGTTTGGCTTGTAAGCGTTCTGACGACAATCGCAGCGTTTGCATTGGCGAAGGACAGCCGAATGCCCTTTCAAGCGCGCCTTTTTCTGTGCGGTTTTCTTCTGACCTTGGGGAGCATCGGCCTGCTGCTCGGGCTCAGGCTTTCCTTTGACATGCCCAGGGCCGCTTGGCTCCAGCCGGTGGTGGCCGTGATGGTCGCACCGTCGGCCTATCTCGGCTTCTCGGCTCTGACGCAGGACCTGGGGTCGAACTGGCGTAGGCGACTCCTTTTGACCGCGGCGCCGGTCGTCCTTGCGCAACTGGCGATACTGGCAAACCTCCCGGTCTCGGCAGATGTTTTTGTCCTTGGGATCAACAGCATCTACCTCGTTTTGATTGCCCGTCTTCTGCGCCGCCAGACAGATGACTTCGTCCATGTCGCGCCGCATGCCTTGATAATCGTGCGCTCCGCGATCAAGGCCACGATTGTACTGCTTGGCATGATGGTGGCCACGGATCTTTCGATTGTCGCCGCCAGCCTGTTCGCAGGCGATGCGTATATCCTGACATTTCTGACCGGGGTGTCAGGTCTCTTGACGGCATTCGTATTTGTGGTCGCTCTTGTCGGCGCGCCGATGTTGCTTCAGGTCACAAAGGCCGACGCAACCAAGGTTGAGGGGCCGACCGACAACGATCGCGCGATGCGCGCCGTGCTTGATGCGCTGATGAACGACACGCACCTTTACACAGACAGCAACCTGACCCTTGCGCGGGTCGCACGGCGCTTGTCCGTCCCCGTGCGGGATGTCTCCAACGCCATAAACAGAACGACTGGAGAGAATTTTTCCCGATACATCAACGGCTTTCGCATACTCCACGCCCAGTCGGCCCTGCGCACGACCGAGTTGTCCGTCACGGAGGTGATGTTTGAAGCGGGCTTTGTCAGCAAATCGAGCTTCAATACCGAATTCCGCCGAGTGACCGGGAAAACTCCGTCTCAGTTTCGCACCGAAAATACCACCAGCTGACGGACACAGTTAAAGCGCCATGTTGGCCCGGTGCGCGATAAGCCTAAAGCGCGGCGGAAATAGACCAAAATGCAACATGCGTGGCAATATGGGCAACCATTGCGTGTTCGAGACCACGTCGCCAGAAAAGCCAGCCGAAAACCAGCCCGAGCAACGCATTAAGCCCGACAGTGCGCAAAATCACAATCGGAGTCAGTGGGATGAGCGACGCCATCGCTGGCAGATGACACGCTCCGAAAATGACCGCCGAAACGAGCAAGGCGCCGAAGTAGAGCCCGGGCGGGCGCGTCGTCCACACTTTTGCGCCGATCCAGACGAGGAAGGTCATCAGGCCGTATCGAAGCATGAGCTCCTCGGTAATCCCACCGTAGCTGATCGCTATGATCGCCGTGCTCATGTCCGGAAGGCCCGCGACCGAGGGGAGCCGGAGCCAGGGCGCAAACACTTTGTCGAGCACGACGACAACCGCGCCTGTGCCGAAGCCGACAACCGCTGCGAGGGCCAGCCCCGACACATCCACCAAGGGCGGCAGGTCACCCCGCAACCGCGCGGTGACCCATGACCGAAGTCCAACACGTTCCCCGAGGGCCACGCCCACACCAATCCCGGCGACCAGAAGGATAAATGGCTGCACCACAATCAGCGTCCGCAAGACGTGGTCAGACACATCCGGGAATGCATCGAGCTCGCGCAGCGCGTCGATGTCCTGACCTAGGGCAAGTGCGACCAATCCGAGACTTCCAAGAAACAACCAAACGAAAAATGGGACAATGATGCGGGCAGATTGAGAGCGCATGGAAAGTCCTTTTCACTTCGTCCAACAATCATCCCTTTCCCGCCCAAGGGCGGTTCGGCAATGCAGGCGGAAGGCAGCATGTCGATGATCAAGAGCTGAGGTCATGCAACGCCGAAACCGTGATCTTCTGGTCATGCCCACTGAGCCCGAACCTCAGAGCAGGTGATCCGGCCTGTCGAGGCACCAAATATGTCGGCTACGACGGAGCTTCCCGGATTGAGAACGAAACCGTGACTTTCACTCAATCCTGTCAGAATGATGATATCCGCCTCAGGATCATCCGGCTGCGCGCTGATGCGGTACATATCGCTGACCACGTCATCGCCAGCTGTCAGCGCGCTGGCGACTCGCGGGGATCGGAGGATCAGGCGAATTGGATGGGATTCGTTGGTAGAGATGCCTTCGCCTCCAAAATCGCCTGCGACAAAACGGATTGGGACAATCAGGCAATCGTGGCTGTCTTTGCTCTTCAGGATCACGGTACCGCGTCCCTTGAGCCCCCTCAACTGCAGAAGCGTTGCCACGCGCGGGGCGTCAATGTAGGCAACCCCGTAGGCCCCGGCGGGTATTTGCTCCCCTGTTTCTGTCTGAACGGCAGCGCCTATCGGCCAGTTAGTTCTGTGATCTGCATCTTGTGCGATAGCTCCAAGCTGCGTCAGGAGCAGCGAGGTCGGAGCTGTCAGAAGAAGAGCTAAAGTGTGGCGGAACGACATGAATGGTGTCCTTTTGTGCATGGTTGGTTGAGTTGCGCATGTGGCTGCAACGTCTTGCACATGAAGGATGGCGCCGGGCAAATAGCCCGAAAACACGATCAAGAACGTTCGAAATCGCATTTTCGAACCTCTTGATGCGTTCATCGATTTCCACTTAGTTCCGCACTGCGGCACTTCAGCCAGTCAAATTGCTGCGCAGCGGTTACATTGCAGCAAGGCGAAAACTGCGCCGCAGCGTCAGGCCAATTGGCCAACATCAGGTCCGGGCCGTTCGTGACATTCCGACAGCGAGGGCGATTCCGGCACCCTCTCGGAAGCCGAGCAAACAATTTCGCCCTCGACCCTATGCTCCGCCGCTCAATCATTCATGACGAAAGTCCGCAGTTTTTAACGGGACTTTCCGAATCCGGCCGTGCACTCAATATTTGGGCCAAGATGAACAAATAGAGAATCTGCGCCCCGATATGCTTCTTCTGTCGACACCGCCAAACGCAAAAAACGATGCGCGAACTGCGCGGCGCTTTGCGCAAACGCAGACCTTTGCGCAATCCTCCAACGCTCTAGAAATCGAGGTTTGCGACGCTGAGGGCGTTGTCCTGGATGAATTCACGGCGGGGTTCCACCACGTCGCCCATCAGCTTGGTGAACAGGTCGTCCGCCTCGGCCATGTCGTCGATAGTCACCCGCAACAAGGTGCGCGCGTCCGGGTCCAGCGTTGTTTCCCAAAGCTGACCGGGGTTCATTTCACCCAGCCCCTTATATCGTTGCAGAGCCAGACCCTTTTCGCCTTCATCCAGGATCGCTTTCAACAGCTCCAAAGGCCCATGGATGAGCTGGCGGCGCTCTTTGCGCTCCAGCGTCGCCGGCGTGTTGTAGATCGCCTGAAGGGCTTGGGTGAAGGTGCCGGTCTTGCGGGCTTCGCCCGAACGCAGCATCGGCCCATCCATTGTCCGGACCTCCTCGACGCCGCGCAGGATACGCGCCAGCCGGACGCCCTTGTCCTGGGTGATCCGTCCTTGCCAACCCCGTTCATATTCCAGCGCCACGAGGTCCAGCCGCGCCGCGACTTTGTCAGCAACGCCCTGCAGATCCGCATCCACCGCACCGGGCACGAAAGCCCCTGCAATGGCCGCCTGTTCGAGAATGTGACGCGGGTAATGCGTTGGAAAGGCGTCCAGAATTCGGCGAAGCTGCCGCGCCTCTTCAACCACGCGCACAAGATCCTGCCCGGCGATCACCTCACCGGTGCCAAGCTTCAGATGCGCCCCTTCGATGCCCTGCTGAATCAGGTAGTCATCCAAAGCGGTCTGGTCCTTCAGATAGACCTCGGACTTGCCCCGCGCGACTTTGTAGAGCGGCGGCTGCGCGATATACAAATGCCCGTTCTCCAAAAGCTCCGGCATCTGGCGATAGAAGAACGTCAAGAGCAACGTCCGGATGTGCGCCCCATCGACGTCCGCGTCCGTCATGATGACAATCTTGTGGTAGCGCAGCTTGTCTATGTTGAACTCGTCACGGCCAATGCCGGTGCCCAAGGCCATGACAAGGTTGCCAATTTCCTGACTTCCGAGCATCCGGTCAAACCGTGCGCGCTCGACGTTCAGGATCTTGCCACGCAGCGGCAGGATCGCTTGGGTCCGCCGATCACGGCCGGTCTGGGCAGAACCACCAGCGGAGTCACCCTCCACCAGGAACAGCTCCGTCTTCGAAGCGTCCTTCTCCGAGCAGTCCTTGAGTTTTGCTGCGTTGAAGCTGACATCCATCGCCGTTTTGCGCCGCGTCAACTCCCGTGCCTTGCGCGCCGCCTCTCGTGCCAGGGCGGCCTCGACGATCTTGCCGACGATCTGCTTGGCCTGGTTCGGGTGCTCCTCGAACCATTCCTGCAGCTTCTCGTTCATCAGGCTTTCAACCGCGGGCCGGACCTCGGAAGAGACCAGCTTGTCCTTGGTTTGGCTGGAGAATTTTGGATCTGGCACCTTCACGGAGAGCACGGCGGTCAGACCTTCGCGGGCATCGTCACCGGTGAAGCTCACCTTCTCCCGCTTGGCGATCCCACTCTCCTGAGCGTATTTCTGAATGGTTCGCGTCAGCGCCCCACGGAAGCCCGCCATGTGCGTGCCTCCGTCGCGCTGTGGGATGTTGTTGGTAAACGGCAGCACGTTCTCATGGTAGCTGTCATTCCACCACATGGCGATTTCCACGCCGATGTCGTCCCGCTCACCGATCATGTAAACCGGCTCGTCCATCACCGCCTGCTTGGAGCGATCGAGGTATTTGACGAATTCCCGAACGCCGCCTTCGTAGATCAACTCGGTTTTGAGCGGCTCCGCCGGGCGTTCGTCTTCGAGAATGATCTTCACGCCGGAGTTCAGGAATGCGAGCTCCCGCAGGCGCTTCTCAAGCGTTTCGAAGCTGTAATCAAGGTTACTGAAGGTGTCCAGGGACGCGAGAAAGCGCACCTCGGTGCCAGTTTCGCCCACGGCATCGCCAACCACGCGCAGGTGCTCCGCGGTGTCGCCATGCTCAAACCTGGCATAGTGCTCCTTGCCGTTCCGCCAGATGCGGAGCTCAAGCCAGACGGACAGAGCGTTGACGACCGACACACCCACACCGTGCAGACCGCCGGAGACCTTGTAGGAATTGCTGTCAAATTTGCCGCCTGCGTGCAGCTGGGTCATGATGACCTCTGCCGCCGACACACCCTCTTCGACGTGCAGATCGACAGGAATACCCCGGCCGTTGTCGCGCACTGAGACACTGGAATCCGCGTGGATTTTCACATGCACATAGTCCGCATGCTTGGCCAAAGCCTCGTCGATGCCGTTGTCGACGACTTCGTAGACCATGTGGTGCAGGCCAGAGCCGTCATCGGTGTCACCGATGTACATGCCGGGGCGTTTGCGAACCGCCTCCAAGCCCTTGAGAACCTTAATGGAATTGGCGCCATACTCTTCGGGGGCACCAGCAGCGTCAGACATGCCGTCTTCCTTCATTATTTTATCCGGATTTATAGCCTGAACCCGGCGTGATGTCACGCAACAGACACAATATTTAGTAGGGATTCGACCCGGATGTGACAAGCGACTCCGGACCGTCCTCGTGCACCGCCAGATGCTGCGCCCGCGCGCCAAGCTCGGCAAAGAGTTCTGGGCCCGTTCCTGTCATCCAGGCTTGCGCGCCAAGGGCGCAAATCTCGTCGTAGAGCGCGGCACGGCGCCCCGCATCCAGATGCGCGGCAATCTCGTCCAGCAACACGATCGGCGGTGCGCCGAGATCCTGAGCCAGCGCCCGGGCGTTGGCCAGAATAAGGGAAATCAGCAGCGCCTTCTGCTCGCCCGTCGAACAATCAGAGGCTGGGACACCCTTTGCCGCGAAGACCCCGTAGAGATCGGTTCGATGTGGCCCCACCAATGTCCGGCCCGCTGCAAGATCGCGAAAGCGGCTCTCGGCCAGAGCCTCGCGCAGATCCACCTCGGTCTCGGGCATGGCTCCCTCGGTCTGTGTCAGCTCCAGTGCAGCCACCGGAAACTGCGTCTCGGCCTCCGCTTGGGACTGCGCAAGCCGGGATACGGTCGCAACGCGGTTCGCGTACACCTCCGCGCCCGAGCGCGCCATCTGCGCCTCCAGAGCACCATACCAATGCGCATCGCGCACCTGCTCCTTCAGCAGCCGGTTGCGCTCGCGCATGGCCTTCTCATAGTCGAGCACGGCCTGCGCATGATCGGGAAAAAACGACAGCACGGCCCGGTCCAGAAACCGCCGCCGCCCGTCTGCCCCTTCGATCCAAAGCCGGTCCATCGACGGAATGAGCCAGACCACACGGCAGAGCCGACCGAGCGCCACCTGAGAGGCATTCTTGTCGTCGATCTGCACCTGCCGGGCGTTTCCGCCTTCGGAGGTAAAGGCGATCTCGTGCCTGCCCTCGGCGCCCGCGACGCTGCCAGAAATCTTCCACCCCAGAGCTTCCGGCCGCCGGGCCATCTCTGCCGCAGATGCGCGGCGCAGGCCGCGCCCGGGCGAAAACAGGGACACCGCCTCGATGAGATTGGTCTTGCCCGCGCCATTGGGCCCATAGATCGCCACCGGGCGGGCATCCATCTCCAGCCGCACGCGTTTGTGCGACCGAAAATGCGACAGTGACAGCGACGTCAGATGCATCGCCGCGCCCCGTGATTCTCGATGGTAATGCGGTCCCGGCCTGTGGCTGAGCTGATTTTCATCCCGAAAGTCAGCAGTCCTCAGACGCGCATCGGCATGACGACATAGACTGCACTGGTGTCTGTGCCTTCTCGCATCAGGGTCGGATCGCCGGACGAGTTGAACAGGAACACGGCATTCTCGCGGTCCACCTGGCTGGCGATTTCGAGCAGGTACTTGGCGTTGAAACCGATTTCCAGATGCTCATCGGCGTAGGCCACCGCCAGCTCTTCTTCGGCGGCGCCGCTGTCGGGCGCATTGACCGACAGGATCAGACGATCTTCATCGAGTTGCAACTTGACCGCGCGCGACCGCTCGGACGACACCGTGGCAACCCGGTCCACGGCCTTGGCAAACTCGGAGGCATCCACTTCGAGCTTGCGGGTGTTGCCCTGCGGAATAACGCGCGTGTAGTCGGGGAAGGTGCCGTCGATCACCTTCGACGTCAGCGTAATCTCGGGCGTGGCAAAGCGCACCTTGGTTTCCGAAACCGACACCGCGATGTCCATGTCATCGTCATCCAGAAGCTTGCGCATCTCGCCCACTGTCTTTCGCGGCACGATCACGCCGGGCATATCGGCGGCCCCTTCAGGCAGCGGCGCGTCGATGCGGGCAAGCCGGTGACCGTCCGTGGCCACACAGCGCAGCACACGACCATCCTCGGATTCGGCCACATGCATGTAGACACCATTCAGGTAATAACGGGTTTCCTCGGTCGAGATCGCGAATTTGGATTTGTCGAACAAGCGGCGCAGCACGGCCGCCTTGGCAGAGAAGTTCGACTGATATTCCGAGGTCGCCATGACCGGGAAATCGTCCTTTGGCAGGGTCGCGAGGGAAAAGTTCGACCGTCCGGCCGCCACGGTCAGGCGACCGGAGCCCGGCTCCTCCGTCAAAGAAACCAGCGCCCCGTCCGGAAGTTTGCGCACGATCTCGTGGAGCGTCACGGCAGAGACCGTTGTGCCACCGGAACGCTCAACGACGGCCGGCGCCTTGTCGAGCACTTCGATGTCGAGGTCGGTAGCCCGAAAGGTCACAGTATCGCCCTCTGCTTCGACCAGCACGTTGGCAAGGATCGGAATCGTGTTCCGCCGTTCCACAACCGATTGTGCCTGTGCCACGGCGCGCAGAAGCGTCGCCCTCTCAATGCTGATCTTCATCGCCCTACCCTCTGCAAAGCCGGAGGCATACCCTAGCTTGGGGCCGTGCGCTCTCCAAGCCTGTTTTCACGTTTTGTCTATAGGAAGTCAAAGCCCGTCAAGGCAAAGGGGCGATCCCGCGACCGCCCCACCAAGACCTGTTGTTCCAGAGACCCAAAACCCGGGCTCAGGCCTCAAGCATCCGGCGCAGCAATTCGATGTCTTCCTCGATCTGGCCATCTTGCTGGCGCAACTCTTCGATGCGCCGCACGCCGTGCATGACAGTGGTGTGATCACGCCCGCCAAAACGGCGGCCGATTTCCGGCAAGGAGCGGCTGGTCAGTTGCTTGCACAGGTACATGGCCACCTGACGCGGGCGCGCGAAGGTGCGGACACGTTTGGGGCCAACAATATCCGACAGGCGAATGTTGTAGTGGTCCGCCACCTTGCGCTGGATCTCCTCGATGGAAATCTTGCGCTCCGATGCACGGAGAACGTCGGCAAGGCTGTCGTGCACGAGGTCCATGTTGATCGGCTTGCCCACAAGCGAGGCAAAAGCGAAAAGGCGGGTCAAAGCACCCTCAAGCACGCGCACGTTCGTGCTGATCCGCTGCGCAAGAAATTCCAGCACGCCGGCCTCGATCTGAAGGCCCGGATAATGGGCGCGATACATCTCGGCCTTGGTCTGGAGAATGCCGAGGCGCAGTTCGTAATCCGTCGGATGCAGATCGACCACAAGACCGGACTGCAGGCGCGAGCGGATGCGGTTCTCCAGATCCTTGATCTCGTCCGGGGCGCGATCCGCCGAAATGATGATCTGCTTGTTCTGATCCACCAGCGCGTTGAACGTGTGGAAAAACTCCTCCTGCGTCGAATCCTTACCGGCGATGAACTGAACGTCATCGACCATCAGAATATCGACGCTGCGGAACAATTCCTTGAAGTCCATCATCCGGCGTTCACGCAGGGCCTGGACGAAGCGATACATGAACTGCTCGGCCGACAGATACAGCACGGTCAGCTGCGGATTGCGGGCACGCAATTCATGCGCGATCGCATGCATCAGGTGCGTTTTACCAAGACCGACGCCACCATAGAGAAACAGCGGGTTGAACGTGACCGGCCCGCCCTCGGCGACCCGCTTGGCCGCCGCATGGGCCAGCTCATTCGGCTTGCCGACAACAAAGGTGTCAAAGGTAAAGCGCGCATCAAGCGGGGCGCCGGGCAACTCTTCCTTTGCGACTTGCGGCGCTGCGGTCTGGGTTTCCGGCTTGACGGCTTTCGGCGCTTCTACGGAATTCGCGGCATCCGCCACGGCGAATGCCAGACGACGAATTGAGGGATTCAACGTAGATATCTGCGAAATCAGCAAATCACCGTAATTCTGGTTTACGTAATTTCCGAAAAAATTGGTCGGTGCATAAAACCGCGCAATTCCTCCCTCTGCTCCGCAATACTCGAGTGGTTCAATCCACGCTTTGTAATTGTTGTCGCCGACCGTCTTGCAAATATTGTCCTGCAAAGCGCCCCATTGTTCGTCAGTCATGTGTCCCCGATCCGTCTCTTCTTACTGCCTTTGCCCGCGCCGAATCCCATCTCCGGCGGCGGTCACAGCGCCTGGACAAAACAACCCTGCCCCATGCGAGCAGCGCATAGGTTTGGCAAGTAGCCATGAGTGTGCAAATTGGCGTCTCCGGCGGCAGCAGGAGCAATGGCCAAAATGACCCGTGTTTTGTCATTGGACACGGCCGGGAATTTCCCGATACTGATACCGCTATTGGCAGCGGCGTTAAGCAGTCAGCTCCTAAGCCGCAAATAACCTCGGCTCGGAACTGGCGACCTGTCCCCCCAGCGATGTGACTCGCCTGATGAAACTACCAAGACTGTGATCGCTCCGGCAACTGATCTTCGTATCTTGACTCGGCTTTTGTGGAAAAGAATCTCTCGGCGCAAAAATATGTTGCTCAATCAACAAACGGCGCCACATATAGTGACGCCGTCCAATTCAAAACCAATATGTGGGATATGGCTTAACCGAGCGCTTTCACGCGGGAGGCCAGGCGCGACATCTTGCGCGACGCGGTATTCTTGTGGAAAACGCCTTTTGTAACACCACGCATCAGCTCCGGCTGAGCGGCGCGAAGAGCTGTCGTTGCGGCATCCTTGTCGCCGGATGCGATGGCTTCTTCAACCTGGCGCAGGAAGGTGCGGATCCGCGAACGGCGGGCTTTGTTTACGGCGAAACGCTTCTCGTTCTGGCGGGCGCGTTTCTTCGACTGGGGCGTATTTGCCATGATGATCTGTCCTGTAACTTCGGGTCTTGGTGTCTGATTTCGCGCGCGAAACGCCATCCTGACCCGAACTCCACTGTCGGACCGATTCTTGCCAAGCGGGCATCACGCGCATGTATAGCGGTTGCCTATAGACGGTTTCGACGATCTTGCAAAGCCCCAAGCTGCGCAGGGCGACAAACTGGCCACAGCGCCGCACACATGTTAGTTTAGGTGTTGCCGATCTGAGCAATGCTGCGGGTCGGGCGCAACACAAAGACAGGGAGGATATCCATGCTTGACGCAATGCAGGCTTCGGAAATGGCCCGTTCGCTTTATCGAGTCCGCGGTGCCAGAGCGGAAACCGACGTTGAGAAAAGGATCGCGGATCTCGATCAGGCCGGAAAAACCAGCGAGGCGCAGAACTGGCGCATGATTCAGGCTGCGATTTCAAAGATGGGCGCGCCAAAAGCGTCCTGAAGCACCGTGCCGACAGCCCGGACCGCCAAGCCCGGGCCAGCCGGATCAACGATCGCGGAACTGCGCCGCGCGCTTTTCGGTGAAGGCTGCCATGCCTTCCTTCTGATCTTCGGTCGAGAACAGCGAGTGGAACAGGCGACGTTCGTAGAGCAATCCCTCGGAGAGCGTTGTCTCATAGGCGCGGTTGACCGCCTCCTTGACCGCAAGCGTGCTGAGAATTGACTTCTCGGCAATCTTGTCCGCTGCGGCGCGAGCCTCTTCCATAAGCTGCTTGGCGGGAACCACTCGGCTCACCAAACCGGACCGCTCCGCTTCCTCCGCATCCATGAAGCGCCCTGTCAGGTTCATCTCCATTGCCTTGGACTTGCCCACAAAGCGCGTCAGGCGCTGCGTGCCACCAAGGCCCGGCATGACACCGAGATTGATCTCGGGCTGGCCGAATTTGGCGTTGTCCCCAGCGATGATGAAGTCACACATCATGGCCAGCTCACAGCCACCACCGAGCGCATAGCCCGCCACGGCAGCAATGATCGGCTTGCGTGTCCTGCAGATCGTATCGCCTTCACGACCGAAGAAATCCGACAGGAACATGTCGACATAGCTCTTCTCCGACATTTCCTTGATGTCGGCCCCGGCGGCGAACGCCTTTTGCGAGCCGGTGACGATGATACACCGCACCTTGTCGTTCTTGTCGGCTTCCGTAAGAGCCTCGCCCAGTTCACTCAAAAGATGAGAGTTGAGCGCGTTGAGCGCGTCAGGGCGGTTCAGTTTGATCGTGCAGACGTGGTCTTCGATTTCGACGATGATCGTCTCATAGGCCATGTGGCTCGGCTCCGGTCCATTTCCGTCAGTCGTCAACGCTTACCATCCTTAACGGACGGTTCAAGCTATCTTTGGCATGTCGGGCAGTAGAAAGAGGACCGGCCCGACTGAACGATTCGCGCGATTGTGCTGTTACAGCCCGGTGTCCTGCAGGGCTCGCCTTCACGCCCGTAAACGTCGAAACTATGCTGAAAATATCCAAGTTCTCCATCAGCTTGACGGAAATCCTTGAGCGAAGACCCGCCCGCGAGGATGGCCTCTTCCAACACTGTTCGCACGATGGGAACCAAAGCGGAAAGCCGCCTTTCCGCAATCCGATTGACGCGACGTGCTGGGTGAATTCGGCCACGGTAAAGCGTTTCGCAAACGTAGATATTCCCAAGGCCAGCGACGATTTTTTGATCAAGTAGCGCGCTTTTGATCGGCATGGACCGCCCCTTGAGCGCGGAGATCAAGTGAGATTCGCTAAACCCGTTGCCCAGCGGCTCCGGCCCGATGCTCGCCAGCAGGGGGTGCGCCTCTGCGGTTGTGGTCGGCAGCAGATCCATCGCGCCGAAGCGCCGCGGGTCATTGAAGGTAACACGCGCCCCATTCTCCATATCGAGTACGACATGGTCGTGTTTTTCCGCCGCCGGGTGCTCGTGCACGAACTGCCCGAGTGGATCGCCGGAAACCAACATGCGCCCCGACATGCCAAGGTGAATAAGCAAGCTCTCCCCGCGATCCAGATCCGCGAGGATGTATTTCGAACGCCGCCGCAGGCCGAGAACCCGCGCACCTTCCAGACGCTCGGCCATTCGCTCCGGAAAAGGCCAGCGCAGATCAGGCCGGTTAACCTGAGCCCGTGTGATCCGTTGGCCCTCCATCGCAGGGGCCAACCCCCGTCGGACGGTTTCAACCTCGGGCAGTTCGGGCATGTCATGTTCCATTCAGTGGTCGCGCAGGTGCCATGGCATTTGTGTTGCGCCCACCGGTAATTTCAAGGGCGAAGACCGCTCAGCGCCCGTTGATCTCCAGAGAATGGATAAACAGATCCTTGAGATCATCATGCCCGCGAATCCAACGCAGAATGAAGGCGCTCCGACCGTCTTCGAACTCAAGACGATAAGATTCCGACGCGTCCTGCTCGGCATGTGTCAGGTCGGCCAGATCATAGGTTTGATGTCGGAACAGCCAGTCGGTCTTATGCAGGGTGCTGCCATCCAGAACGATCCGCGTTTTCCAGTTTATCGTGCAAAGGTAAATGCTTGCGGCAAGCAGGATTGCAAAGGATACCCAGTCTGCCATGCTCTCGACCTGATCCATTTTGAACATCAGGATGATAATCCAAACGATGAGAAGCGGAGGAAGGTACCTTGCCCCCGCCGTCGCCTCGAACAGGGCAAGATCTCCGAACACCTTGGGTTTCGAACGCGAGCCGAAATGATAAATGGTGCGCACGTCGCCGCCCGTGTCATCCGCGAGGTTCCTGCGGCGGGGCTGCCCTTTGCGAATATCCTTGAAACCGAGCAGCATGCGCATTGGCCGGAACCGGATCAGCGGAACCAGCAACATCGGCAACAGAATGTAGACAAGCAACATGCTCATGGCACTGGAAACCTTCGCTTTGCGCGGATTTGACCGTTTGTTCTTTGACTTCTTCAAGTTTAAGGACAAATGCGACCCAACGAAGGCCGGATCGGATCCATTGCATGACTGAACAGCAGGACAACACCACGCATTTCGGGTTTCAGGACGTACCCGAGAACGAAAAAGCCGGACGCGTGCAGGGCGTGTTCCAATCCGTTGCCTCGAAATACGACATCATGAACGACGCCATGTCGATGGGCATTCATCGCATCTGGAAGGATGCCATGATGGACTGGCTTGCACCGCGCCCCGGCCAGCGTCTGCTCGACGTGGCGGGCGGCACCGGCGACATCTCCTTCCGCTTCCTCAAGCGGGCGGGACATGGGCATGCGACGGTCTGTGACCTGACCGAACCGATGCTGGTGGAGGGCCGCAAACGCGCGGAAGCCGACGCCATGGCTGATCAACTCGACTGGGTCGTCGGCGACGCCATGGCGCTGCCTTTCGCGGACAACAGCTTTGACGTCTACACGATTTCGTTTGGCATCCGGAATGTGACTCGCCCACAAGAGGCGCTGAACGAAGCGTTCCGCGTGCTCAAACCTGGCGGGCGCCTGATGGTTCTGGAATTCTCACAAATCCCGAACGATCTGATGCAGAAGGTCTATGACCTGTACTCCTTCAACATCATTCCGCGCATGGGTCAGGCGATCGCCGGAGATCGGGAAAGCTACCAATATCTCGTTGAATCCATCAGGAAGTTTCCCGACCAGGAGACATTCCTCGGCATGGTGCGCGCGGCTGGTTTCGAGAATGCCAAATACCGCAACCTGACCATGGGCGTCGCCTGCCTGCACTCCGGATGGAAAATCTGAGATGCGCGGGCCTCACAACATCTGGCGACTGATCCAGACCGGCGCAACGCTTGAGCGCACCGGCGCCATGCGCGCCGTGCTGGACGCGATGGAAGCTCCGGCGCCCCTGCGCGTCGCTGCACGGATTCTAGGCTGGCCCTTTGCGTGGCTGGGAGAAAAAGGTGATCCTTCGATGCCGGCTCCGGCCCGGGCTCTCTCCGCCCTGGGACCAGCCTACATCAAGTTCGGACAAATCCTGTCGACACGGCCCGATGTGGTTGGTGATGACATGGCGCAAGAGCTTCGCATTCTGCAGGACAAACTCCCACCATTCTCGATAGAGCAGGCTAAAAAAGCCGTCGAAGCAGAGATCGGTCGCCCGATTGATGAGGTTTTTTCCGAGTTTTCCGAACCCGTTGCGGCGGCCTCGATTGCGCAGGTCCACAAGGCAAGACTCGCGGAAACCGGAGAGATCGTCGCGGTCAAGGTGCTGCGCCCGAACATCGAACGCCGCTTCCGCCGCGACATCGATGCGTTCTACTTTTCCGCCTCGGTCATCGAGTTTCTCTCGCCCGCTTCCCGTCGTCTGCGGCCAACCGAAGTGATCGAGCACTTTGAAGGCGTCGTCATGGGTGAGCTCGACCTGCGCCTTGAGAGCGCCGCGGCGAGCGAATTTGCCGCGAACACCGTGGACGATGATGGCTTTCAACTACCTGAAATCAAATGGAACTACTCCGGTCGCCGGGTGATGACACTGGGCTGGGCAGATGGACTGCCGCTTGGCGACAACGCGGCGCTCGATGCGGCGGGGCACGATCGGGTCGCCCTGTCCGAACGGGTTCTGCAACTGTTCCTGAGCCACGCTCTGCGTGATGGCTTTTTTCATGCGGACATGCATCAGGGAAACCTCAAAGTCGCCTCGAACGGCGATATCATTGCCTATGACTTCGGCATCATGGGCCATATCGACGAATACACCCGCCGGGTTTACGCTGAGATCCTCTATGGGTTCATCCGTCGTGATTATCGTCGCGTGGCCGAAGTGCATTTCGAGGCCGGATACGTCCCTGCAGACCGGGATGTGGATGAATTCGCCCGCGCGCTCCGCGCCGTGGGAGAGCCAATCTTCGGGATGGATGCCACCGGTATTTCCATGGGTAAGCTGCTGGCCTACCTGTTCGAAGTAACGGAACGATTCGGCATGGAGACGCGAACCGAGTTGATCCTTCTGCAGCGAACGATGGTCGTTGTCGAAGGCGTGGCGCGCTCTCTCAACCCGAAAATGAACATATGGACGGTCGCACGTCCCGTTGTCGAAGAGTACATCAAACAGAGCATAGGGCCCCGTGCCGTGGCCAGCGACCTTGGGAAGACATTGCGGGTCCTCTCACGCTTTGGTCCGCGACTGCCCGGCCTGGTCGAGGCCGCTCTGGTACGGCAATCACAGCCGCCCCCGATCCGCTCGCATTCGCAATGGCCAGGAAGAGTGCTTTTCCTCACCATTGGGCTGGCTATCGGCGGCGGCATCGTTTTTCTGGCCGAATTCCTGTCGACCTAGGCACATCTCCGACGCGCTTAATAGATCGGCGATCTTAGGCCATCAATCAGGGACGGCGGGACTTCAGTGCCGTCCGACAGGCGAACAAGAACATCGTCGCCCTGTGTGCGCACCTCTGTAATCCGGCTGTAGGCCTGCGGGGTCGTCACCTCTATCATTTCATCTCCGACGTAGTGCTCAATCTTGAAACTATAGATGTCGACGGGCAGCAGATTGCCATCCGCATCCGCGCCAGTCCACATAATGTCTTCTGGTAAGTCATCGAGTTCGAAAGTTTGAACCGTATCTCCAGCGGAGTTCTGGACCAACAGCTTGGCCCGCGTTGCGTTGTCTGCATAATCGGCCCGGATAGCGATAGGACTGTCGCTGAAGAGCACAGGAGAGCGCGTCAACGCCTCCTTTCCGATCCATCCGCTCGCCTGTTGCAATGCGTTGCCAGCGAGCTTTTCGCCCATATCTTTCAACAAGTTGTTCGTTTGAATCTGCTGCTCGACAGAGGAGAATGTCGCAAGCTGCGAGGCATAGTCCGTTGCGTCGATCGGGTTTAGCGGGTCCTGATTCTGGACCTGAACCGTCAACATTGTGACAAATGTATTGAAGTCCGAGGCCAAGGCAGAAGAGTTTCCGCCCTGAGTACTCTTGGTGCTGCTTGTGGCCGCCGCAGCGGACGTGGAGCTAATTGCATCAACCATTCTGGTTCCTCATACTCTGATATCGAGACCGTCCATCGAGGCGGTCAAACTCTGTTGAATTTCAGCGGCGGGTATCGCCGTATCGGTCGATGTGCCGACCGGTCCTTCACGGCCCCGCTCCTCAGCACCGTTATTTGCGTCATTCTGTCCCGTGCCCTCACCAAACGAGAAATTCGCAGTTTCATAACCCGCCTCCGCAAGATCGCGGGCCAACTGGTCAATATTGCGCCTCAGCAGGTCGAGGGTCTCCGGCCGGTCGGCTTGGATATGAACTGTCATGCCCTGCTCACCGGGCGTCATGTGCATCCTCACATGACCAAGTTCCTCTGGGCTCAAACGCACTTCAATCTTGCCCTCAGAAAGCCTGGGGATCTGATCCATGATCTGCCGCAGGACCATCGTCGGCGCATGCGGTGTCTGAGCTGATTGACTACCTGTTTGCAAAGGCAGCGTCGTCCCGGTTCTCAATTCATTTGTCGCGCGCATCATCGAGACGTCGAGCTCCTCCTCTTGAGATCGAACCCGACCTTGATCAAAGAGCGATGGCCTTGGCGTTTCGGCGGGACCGACATTCGGCGCCGCAGCGACCGACATCGTGCGAGGCGGCGCCACCGGCTCTGTAGTAGCCCGCTCGGAGCCCCTTCGTTCCTCGGTCAAAGCAGTGCGCTCTTGCCTGAGTACATCGCCGCGCGCTTGGTTCCGTTCGAAATTTTGGTTCACAGATAGCTGGCCTGAAGCTATCGCTTTGGCACTGAACCGATTCGGAATGGGCGTTTCATCGATCGAAGGCGCTCCACCCTGCTGAGACGCGTCGCCAGGCGCTGGATTCCTGAACGGCGGTTGCTGAGTAAACACTTGGACGGAAGCAGCCGGACTTGCTGCTAGATGGCGGGCCGTATCGGCAGCAGCCGCTCCCGGCCCCACGGCCTGAGAGTTGGGTTTCGAGGATACATCGAAAGCCACAGAAGATCTTCCGACCATATCCACATCCGCCTCAGTAGCCAAAGAAGCCCTTGGCGAGCCAACAGCTCCGTTGCGCAGGTTGGATTGCAGAACCGCCTGTGGATTCGACCTGGATTCAGGCCGTAGCGTTTCGTTCTCATTCGTATTGGGCGCAGAAAATCCTTCACGATTTCGCTCCCGAGCCGCAGTTGTTACGCTCGCATCTAACTTGGAATTCGCCTCTCCCGTGATCGAAGGCCTGTTCGGCTGGCCGATCCAATCCGATTTGTCGCCTCTCGCTGGCTCGAAATTTGAAGTCTTTGGATCACTATCTTGGCCGCCGCTTGGAACCATCTCGATTTCGCCGCGAGAATGAGAACCTTGCGTCCCTCTAGCCGCCTGGTCACGCAGACCTGGCTCCATTGAGCCGCCATTCATTCGCACATCAATTGCGATCGAATTTTCGGCGCGCGCAAGTTTTGACATAGCAAAACTGTCTGCAGACGCATTTCCACGTCCAGATTTGACCTGATCGCTGAGCTGCGCCCCTTCCCGAGCTTCCCCTATGCTTGAAGCGTGGGTACTCAAAAGCGAGTGACCAAACTTAATCTGCGGCCTGCCTTCCGATAGTGCAGCTTGCGCCTGCGCAACATCGGAGGCGTCCATCCGTGACAACACGCCGCGGTTTATACCCCCAACGCCTCGGCCGACTTCGCCCGGGAGCATCTGATCACGACGACTTTCAATCGATGTTTGGATAGCGTTTGTGGTGCCTGAAGCGAAAACGCCACTGGATCGCGCTCTCTTCTGGTCGACAGACCCCGCCGGTGGCATCCGCGCGGTGGTTTCGGCCATCATGCCGCCATCGGCACGCCGCGCGGCCAAAGCCCTTGTCCAGGAATATGGGTCGCTGGGTCCCGGTTCGGTTGTAAACTTCGGCTCTCCATTGCGAACCACCTTGTCTCCCGCGTCTTGAGGTCTTGCAGTGTTGCTTGCTGACGCCAATTCTGTCGCACGGGTCGTCACAAAGGTTTGGTTTTGCGTCGGCCTCGTGCCTTTCGCCGCCGCCAAACGGGCAGCCATCATCGCATCAGTCTGCACCTGACCATTCTGGACATCGGCTCGACGTCCAATCATTGCCCCGCCTTCGTCAGCTCGCCCCGAACCCGTAGCGCCCGATCCCACCGTTTGTGCGCCCGCTTTCGCCAGACTATCCGCCGTCGCTCCGCTCTGGCCGATACCATTTTCCTGATCCCGGCTAGCCAGGGTCCCTCGGTTGTCTAGGGTGCTTCTTTCCAAGCCGCGCGAGTCAAAGTCCGTCCGTTTCAATGCAGCGTCGGCCGCAATTTCCGGAGGCAGAACCGATCTCGTGCGATCCCCTCTCCCGGCGACGTCCATTGAGGTACCGTCGGCCGAGGTCAAATTCCTGTCGGATTCTATTGATCGCCTGTCACCGGCTTTAAGAATCTCAGCATGCGCAGGATGCTCGTTTTCGACCAATGGTCCATCGGACCCGGGAAGGGGCATAAACGCTTCTTTTTCCCGTTGCGCCCGTCCAGGCTCTACGGTTTCAAAAGATCCGTTTCTATCGCTCGCAGAATCCTTTCGGCGTGGAGCGATCCTATCCGCTGACGGGGTAGCCAACGTGAACTCTTGACCTGTGTCAGCGGCGTCCAAGTCTGCGGTCAATCCATACTCATCAGACGCATCGTCGAAAGAACCCGTTTCAACCCTCTCATCGCCTGCCGCTACAGCATCCGAACGGCCCAGAGCCTTGTCTAGCGCAGCTTTTCTCGATCCGGGTTCCACCGGAGTGTTGCTAAGAGGAGAGTCTTTGGCATCGTTTTCCGGAGCTCCAGCTTCGTCTGGCTCCGCCACAAACTTTTCTTTTTTATCAGGCATCTGGTCAGCCGCGTTTTCGAACACCGCAGCAAAATCGGCCCCTTCACCTTTCGGTTTAGCCGTTTCGCTGGCGTCAGGTTTGGCCGTAAGGCCAAGAAACGTAGTCAGGTGGGTAAGCATCGGTGTGACTCCGGATTTCTTCCGTTGCCACTTTCTAAATCCAACATCCTTACCGGTTCTTTACCGCAATCACAGAAAACTTAGACAAGTGAGTCGAATTGGAGAGATACCTTGGACATCCCACCGCTGACTACCAAATCACCACATTCTCAGGACAAGGCCCTGCGCATGGCTGCTCAGGAACTTGAAGCCAGCTTTCTTGCGGAGATGTTGCGCTCTGCAGGAGTTGGAAAGACCCCGGAAGCTTTCGGAGGGGGAGCGGGTGAAGATCAATTCTCGTCCTTCCTTGTTCAGGAACAAGCTCGCGCGATGGCCGCTCAGGGCGGGATCGGACTGGCAGATGCACTTTACAAATCAATGCAGGAGAAAATGAATGACCGCTGAAGATACATTGGGCCGCCTCAAGACCCTCATCAACGCAGAACGGGAAGCCCTGATGGAGGGCGATTTCGGAAGAATCGCTGAACTCATGGAGGAAAAGGAAATGCTGGCCGGCACCCTGGCCGAAACCGATCACAGTGAAGCGGATGTCGCGCCGCTGCGCGATGGTTTGCGCCGAAATCAGGAACTCTTTGACCACGCCCTTGCAGGTCTCCGAAACGTTGCCAACAGAATCGGAGAGGCCAACCGAGTTCGTAAATCCCTTGAAACATATGACGAAAACGGACGGCGCACGACTCTGAGCACCCCCGTACCCAACAAACTCGAACGCAGAGCCTGAAGATTTCATTCAAATTGGCGGCAAAGCGGCCGAGGCAATTAGCGCAACGTTAGTACTCTGAATCCATGTTGGCCTTGCACTCGAAAGGGTGGCGCAGATCGGGGAAACCCCGGACTGCACACGTCAGAAAGACGTCAGAGATGCCGTAACCGGCAAATGAAACCGGCGCAAAAGCGCCTTTTAAGCAAGGACAAAATATGTCTAGCATCCTGACGAACAACGGCGCCATGGTGGCGCTTCAGACTCTTAAGTCGATCAACTCCAACCTCGGCACAACCCAGTCGGAAATCTCGACCGGCAAGCGTGTTTCCAGCGCCAAGGACAACTCTGCCGTCTGGGCGATCTCCAAGGTCATGGAAGCCGACGTGAAGGGTTTCAAGGGGATTTCGGATAGTCTTAATCTCGGTCAGTCGACCGTTGCAGTGGCCCGTCAGGCCGCCGAAACAACGACCGAGCTGCTGACCGACATCAAAGGCAAAATCGTCGCCGCGCAAGAAGAGAACGTTGATCGGGACAAGATCCAGACCGACATCAAGGCGCTCCGTGATCAAATCTCCGCTGTCGTGGGCGCTGCCCAGTTCAACGGTCTGAATCTGCTGTCCAACACCAGCAACGAAGCGAACTCCGGCAGCATCAACATTCTGGCGTCCCTTGACCGCTCGGGAGCAGGCGTTGATGCGTCCGACATCAACGTTTCCAAGCAAGACCTGGGCACCGGTGCCTCAGCTGCGGGCACTGTTTCTGTTAACGCCGGCTCGACAAACACTGTCAACGATGGCGCGTCTGGTGTCATGGCGACCTTCGCAGAAGATACCGCAGGCGGCGTCACCGCTGGTAACTCCTACGAGATCCAGGCAGCTGGTACTACGAAACTGGGCCTCTCTGCTGACGTTGCCTATGTCGCCCGCGACGGCGATTCCTTGTCAGACGTTGTGACTGGTATGGTCGCCGCGCTGAACAAGCAGGCGACCGAAGATGGTGTTGATGTCACCTTCGCCGCAACCAGCAACGCAGGCGAGATTTCGGTCACCAACAACACTGGAACCAACTTCGCTGCCTTTGCTGCAGGGGATGTTCAGCAGTCCGCTCTCGACGGATCGGAAAATAACGGCACGATCGGTGGCCGTCTCGCTGCTCTGAGCGACATCGACGTGACGACACAGGAAGGCGCAGACGCCGCGCTGGAAGAAATCGAAGGTCTGATCCAGATTTCGATCGACTCTGCCGCGAACTTCGGCTCCGCGCAAGGCCGCATCGAAACCCAGACCGATTTCATCTCCGGTCTAACCGATGCACTGAAGTCCGGCATCGGCACTCTTGTCGACGCAGATATGGAAGAGGCATCGGCACGCCTCCAGGCTCTGCAGGTTCAGCAGCAGCTGGGCGTTCAGGCTCTGTCGATCGCCAACCAGGCTCCGCAGCAGCTCCTGTCGCTGTTCCGCTAATCTTGGATTTCGGAGGCCGGGCGACCGGCCTCCGATATTTGAACACTCTTCAGCTAACTCATAACCAGAAGGTTCTGCAGTGAACGCCCAAACCCTAGCACAGCGTGCCTATTCCCAAACCGGTCGGACAACAAAGACCCTCCGCGGCACCGAATATGAACTGATTGCGCGCACAACGCACCGCATCAAAGCGGCAGCGGAAGCGGGCCCTCTCGCCTATCCGAGGCTGGTCGAGGCGCTCTCTGACAATCAACGGCTCTGGACTTTTCTTGCAGCCGATGTCGCTGACAAGGACAACGCACTGCCTCAGGAACTGCGTGCGCGTATCTTCTATCTTGCCGAATTTGTGCAACAGCACACGAGCAAGGTTTTAATGAAGAAAGGCCGGATTACGCCGCTTCTGGAAATCAACGCTGCCATCTTACGTGGATTGAGCGGCAGGAGGAATTCAAGATGAGCGGTCTGGTATTGAAGCTCGGGCCTAGGGAACGCGTTCTGATTAACGGTGCCGTTATCGAAAACGGCGATCGACGCAGCAGGCTTTCTATCGTGACCCCGAACGCCAATGTTCTTCGACTTCGCGACGCCATTCACCCAGACGAGGCTCAGACGCCCGTCAGGCGCCTGTGTTACTCTGCACAGCTTGTACTCACCGGCGACGCGGACCCCGGCGAAGCGAAACGTCAGATTTTGCCTCGTATTGAAGAATTGAGCCAGATTTTGGTGGATCCTGACAGCCGACGCCTGTTGACGCAGGCAAGCAGCGCGCTGCTCGGAGAACAGTACTATCAATGCCTTAAAGCCTTGCGTGCATTGATCCCCCGAGAGGACCGGCTTCTGGCCGCGCCCAGCCAATGAGCTTTCAACCTATCATCGTTGGCTCCGGATTGGTTGGATGGCAGTTTCTCAAAGCCACCAACGACACGCAGAAGGCGGTTTTCAACAAATCAAACGAGATGGTCCGGGACACGGACTACTTCAAAGAAAACATCCAATCCGTAAAGACAGCCGAGGATCTGGTTTCTGACAGGCGCCTGCTTCGGGTCGCTCTTGGGGCGTTCGGGCTCCAAGACGATATCAATAATAAATTTTTTATTCAAAAAATCTTGGAAGAGGGTGGCGTCAATAACGATGCGCTTGCCGTTAAGCTCTCGGATGAGCGATACAAGGAATTCGCTTCTGCTTTTGCCTTTGATTCACCTATCGGCTCCAGAACCCAATTGAGTTACTTCGGTGAAGAAATCGTCTCTAAATTCCGGGAACAATCTTTTGAGGTCGCCGTCGGAGATCAGGACAATGATTTACGATTGGCGCTGAATTTTAGTCGGGCCCTTCCAAACGTGGCAGAGTCAGATTCATCTGCCGACACAAAGTGGTTCCGAGTAATGGGAACGACTGCATTGCGGTCAGTGTTTGAGACCGCGCTGGGATTGCCCAGTAGTTTTGCGCAAATTGACCTCGATCAGCAAATTGAGGTGTTTCGAGATAAGGCACAAAGCCGCTTTGGTGTTTCGGAGGTCGACGACCTTGCCGATCCTGAGGTCATGGACAAGATAGTGCAGACCTTTCTTCTTCAGTCGCAAGTCAAACAGTCTTCCGCAACAAGCTCGGGCACTATTGCTCTATCGCTTCTGCAATCAATCCCTCGTACGTCCCTTCTCTGAATTTGACCTGCCCCCCACGAAATCCCTCAGTGTACTGTAGAGCCTGCGCCAACCCTGAAGGAGCAGACAAATGAGAAAGAGCCGCTCCACCGGTTAAGGGGACCGCGGCCACCGTGGGGCCGCGCAAGCCCCGTACCAGATAATCGGGATGATCAAGGAGCAGGGTTCAAGCGTTAAGTGATTGATCCGGTGGATCAATCAGAGCGCAGAACGGAATACTGACCGCTGAGGTATGCCGCATGCATGGCCTGAGCACCGCCACCTTCTACAAGCTCAAGGCGAAGTATGGCGGGATGGACGTGTCCAAAGCGGCCTGGCTGAAGTCGCTGGAAGACGAGAACGCCAGGCTCAAACGCTTGCTGGTTGACACCATGTTGGACAAGGTCGTCTTGAAAAACCTGCTGGGAATGGGGTGGCATTGTTGCAGAAGTGTCGGTTAGGGCGTGACGACCCCTTCCCCCGTAGGGGCTATGCGACGCGTACGATTTCGGCGGTGCCGAGGGCCGAGAAGCTGTTGATGAGGGCGATGCGGATGTGGATTTCGGCGGTCTGGCGGTCGGGGGGTAATCCCCCCCGATTTTAAGGGGCTGCAAACGTAGAATTTTCTCGGCAAGATGAACGAGGAGATTTCGAATGA
>NZ_JBLZMW010000024.1:0-43730 GCF_048553275.1 Pacificoceanicola niger | reverse complement strand
GCACAATGCACTGCCGGGCAGTGATGCGAGATCCTGTTCGGCCGACTGAAGGACTGGCGGCGGGTCGCAACACGCTAAGACAGAAACCCGGTCATCGTCCTCTCGGCCATCGTCTTGGCTGCCATCGTCATCTTCTGGCTATGATTGGGAATGAGTCCTGGGCCAAGTGGGTGACATTGCGTCCAAGCTCTCGCTCAGTTTCTTATTGGAAGCTAAGCACGAGATAGGAAAATTGTCGATGGATGACACCGCCCAGACGGACATTCTTGTCCAGCGCCTTCATTTTTTGGCAGTCCGTCACGGGCTGAATGTCAAAGAAATGGCTGAAAAGTGCGGTGTTCCAAAGAGTTCCCTGGAAGGTTATATGCGGCTGAAAGGCGCAAAGCGCCCCGGCATTGACGCACTCATCGCCATAGCCGATGCCATGGACGTATCAATAGATTGGCTGGTTGGGCGGTCGGATGGAAAAGGCATGGGAGAAGCTGAGCGCCGACAGCTTATCTTGGCGATGTACACCCTTGTGGTTCAGGATCTGAGGAACATCGACGACGCTCAAGGTCGTTCGAAGGAACTCATAGTTGCGGACGGTAAGATCGGAAACCGCGAGATAGGCGACTATGCCGCGCAAATGATGCTGCACTTTATGGCGACTGAGGCTGTCATTCCCAGCAGTGATTTTGAGACCTTCCGAATATTCGATGAAATCCTGCAAGACATGGATGACTAGCAGCCGTGCGGTCTGCGGATTTTGCCGCACGGTCAGGCCAAAAACCCCTTTGTTTTCAATGAAGGTGTTTCCGGCCTTGCCCGCATTCCAGCCCGTTTCGGCCCGAAACTGTCAAAACCTCTGCAACTGACCAACCCATAACCCATTGATTTTACTGCGTCCAATCTCCCCCCTTTCAAATTCATCTGTAACCGCTCACCCTCGGCGCGTCCGCAGGACGCGCCCCACCTCAACGCACTGAGATCGCCTCGGCCACGTCCTCCGGATGGGTCAGAACCAGCATATGCCCCGCCCCCGGCACCACCACATCGCGCGCAGCGGGCAGGCGCGCCATCAGCCCCGCATGCACCTGTTCGATGATCGGCACGGTCATCTCGCCCCGGATCAGCGTCACGGGGCAGTCGAGCGCCTCCAGGCGGCCGGGGACCAACATCGCATGGATATCCTGCCACAGGCTCTGTTCCGTGCCCGCGACGAAGGGCATGCCTTCCGCCATGTTGTCCTTGACCGCCTCGGGGAATTTATCCCACGCGGTGCCGCCACCCCAGATCCGGTTGAAGCTGCGCGCGGCCGCCCGCAGGTCGCCGGTCGCATAGACGTCGAAGAAGGCTTCCTCGCGGGCGCGGTGCTCGGCAAAGCCCGGCTTGCCCTTCGCGGCGGCAAAGAACACCGGCTCGATCAGGCTCAGAGACGCGATCCGCTCCGGTGCCTCCAGCGCAAGGCGCAGGGCCACGGTCGCGCCAAAGCTGTGCCCGACAAGGTGCATCCCCGGCTCCAGCAGGGGCCGCACCGCCGCTGTGGCCTGATCGTGCACGTCCGGCCCGGCGCGGAACGGCGCGCTGCGGCCATGACCGGGCAGGTCCGGCGCGACAACGGTCCAGCCGTCCCCAAGCGTCTTGACCATGCCTTTCCACATCCCGCCGTTCCCAAGGCCGCAGTGCAGGGCAAGCATCCGGCGCCCGCCTGTCCCAAAGCTGCGTGAGGCGACTGCCTGCCTCTCCGCCGTGGCCATCAGAGCTTGCCCGCCAGATGCGCGTCAAGATCGTCAAGCCGGTCCTGCCCCCAGAACACCTGCCCGCTGTCCACCGCGTAGAACGGCGCACCGAACACGCCGCGATCCACCGCTTCGTCGAGGGTACGGGCATAGGTTTCCGCCCCGATCAGCAGGCCGCTGTCGGCAAGGCCCGGATCGAACCCCGCCTCGCTCAGGCAGGCGCGGATCACGTCGTCCTGCGCCACGTCCTTGTCCTCGGCCCAGACGCTGCGCAGGATCGCGTGGCACAGCCGCCCGAGATCGCCGCCACCGGCATTTTGGGCTGCGATGATGGCATAGCTGCTCGGCGCCATATTGGTCGGCCAATGCGCCGGTTTCAGGTTGAACGGCAGATCGGCCTTCTTCGCCTGCCGGATCAGTTCCTGCGCGCGATATGCCTGCCTGTTCGGATGCCGCTCGCCCGGCGGGGTGCCCCCGGTGCGCGCGAACAATGCCAGGATATCGAGCGGTTTGTAGGTGATTGTCGCACCATGCCGCGCCGCGATCTCTTCGAGCCGCGTACCCGCAAGGTAGGCATAAGGCGACAGTGTCGCAAAAAAGTAGTCGATATGAGCCATGGTGTCGCCTTTACCCTGTAACGCTGGCGGGGAACTTAGGGCCATGCTAACCGGACCGCAACTTGTCGATTCCACCACCTGCCGGAGCTGCCGCCATGCCCACCGTCGTCGAACCCAAGCTGATCTCGGGAAATGCCAACAAACCGCTCGCGCAGGCCATCGCCCGGCGCATGTCGCTGTATCGCGGGATGAGTGTCGGTCTGGTCGACGCGCGGGTCGAGCGGTTCAACGATGGCGAGATCTTCGTCGAGGTCTTCGAAAACGTGCGCGGCGAGGATATGTTCATCATCCAGCCCACGTCGAACCCGGCGAACGACAATCTGATGGAGCTGCTGATCATGGCCGATGCGCTGCGCCGCTCATCGGCCAGCCGCATCACCGCCGTTATTCCGTACTTCGGCTATGCCCGTCAGGACCGCCGGACCAAGGCCCGCACGCCGATCACCGCCAAGCTGGTGGCGAACATGATCGCGGAGGCCGGGATCGAGCGGGTTCTGACGCTGGACCTGCACGCGGCGCAGATCCAGGGCTTTTTCGACATTCCGGTGGACAACCTTTATGCCTCGCCGATCTTTGCGCTGGATATCCTGCGCCAGTTCAAGGGCGCGATGGACGACATCATGGTGATTTCGCCTGACGTCGGCGGCGTGGCGCGGGCGCGCGAGTTGGCCAAGCGGATCAATGCGCCGCTGGCCATTGTCGACAAGCGCCGTGAGAAGCCCGGCGAAGTGGCCGAAATGACCGTGATCGGCGACGTGACCGGCAAGAAGTGCTTTATCGTTGATGACATGTGCGACACGGCTGGCACGCTGTGCAAGGCGGCGGAGGTGCTTCTGGAGCACGGCGCGACCGAGGTGCACGCGTATATCTCGCACGGCGTCATGAGCGGACCCGCAGTCGAGCGGGTGTCCAAGTCCGTGATGAAATCCCTGGTTCTCACCGATTCCATTCAGCCGACCGAAGCCGTCGCGGCCGCCCCCAACATCCGCATCCTGCCGACCGCACCGATGTTTGCCCAATCCATCCTGAACATCTGGAATGGCACCTCCGTGTCGTCCCTGTTCGAGACGGAGACCTTGGGGCCGATCTATGAGGGCATTCTCTAAGGCATCGCCGGAACGGAAAAAGCGGCTGGCGGGTCACGCGATCCGCCAGCCGTTGTCTGTTCAGAGGCGATAGGTCAGAGCGCCCAGAATAAGGGCGTCAAACACCCCTTGATCCGGCGGACTACCGGGATCGAACAAGAGAGCGCGGTTGCCATCATAGCGGCAGATCGCTCCAAACACAGCGCGGTGATCCGCGATCACACGCGTCTGACAATGGCAAAGGATGGCGCAACCGCCCGACTTTGGAACGCCAAGCCGCAGTGGTGTGCCGGCTCTCGTTTCCCGGGTCTCGTAACTTGGCTGACCCCATTTGAGCGTTTCGTGCAAAGGACCGATGCGAGGATCTTCGGCGGCAAGATCGAGGATACGGCGTCGGACAGTCAGCAAAGCGGCGCGTTCCGGCTCGGGGAAGACCTCAAAGGCGGGCGCGACGGACGCGGGGATGGATCGGGAGTCAGTCATCCTTTGCGGAGTATCCGTTCGAACAATCCTGGCTTTCCAAGATCCACATAGAGTTCGAGCCACTCCGAGAAGCTGTCCCCCAGCTTCGTTGTTTCGTTGAAATCATGGACCCAGAACCAGACAGGGGCTGTTTCATGACGCGTCTTCATATCGCCCGAAGAAAAGCAAAATTTGTTTCCCATAGCGTCCGAGGCGAGAGCGATCAGGTTTTGAGGCAACCCGATGGGCCACCAATCCTCTGTTTCTGTGATAATTTCTGGGGGCTCATTGAAGTGGCTGATGTCGGAAGGTCAGGAAATACGGATCCTTGGTCAACAATGGCTTCAAGAAGGTTGAGTCCGATGTCTGGCAAACCGACCTCCAGAACCTGATCTCGATACTCCGACGGCAGGTAGATTTTCAACTCGGCCTCGACCATGACGAGAGATTCCGGACGCACGTCTATCATGTCTCGGCAGCCGCTGTGCCAGCGGTCCGCAAAGCGCCTTAAAGCGGACGCCATCAATAAAGCTCCCAGTCATCCTCCGACGTCACCTCGCCGATGGCTGTCCAGCTCATGCGGACGCGGGCAACGCGGGTGTCGGACCATGTGCGGAAGACCAGCTCGAAGTGCGTTTCGGTCACGTTTTCGGCGGCAATATCGGCGCGAACGTTGGCCCCCTGATCCATGTCCCAGAGCGACAGCGAGACCTGCACCGTGGGAATGGACCGGAAGGGTTCGGAGAAGCGGACCTTCTTGCGGCGCTCGCGCGATCCGTGGCCGGTCCACATGTCCCCGCCAGAGGCAAAATCCGAGAAAACCTCGTCATTGCCCTGATCAATCCCGATCAGCGATCCCACGTATTTCTTCATCACACACCTCGTCTACTTGTCCAAATCTTTCCGGATTTTGGTGGAAATTTGAACGGGTAAGATGCAAAGCCGGGCATTTTGCCCGGAACCGTGTTTCATTCCGGGTTCAGCACCGAGCCATCTTGCATCGGTGGCAAGCGCAAGGCGCCGACCGCGTCAAGACCGCCAAGCACCGCGTCGACGGCCACCGTGGCCAGGACGATGCCCATGACCCGACTGATCACCCCGGCCCCGGTGTTGCCGAGAACCCGCTTCAAGCGGGCTGCCAACAGCAGCAGGATCAGCGTGACCAGCATGACCACGGTCAGAAGCCCCGCCGTGACCACCTGTTCCTGAACGGAATGACGGTGATTGTCGGTCAGGACGACAATCGCCAGCATGGCGCCGGGAGAGGCGATTGAGGGCATGGCAAGGGGGAAGACGGCGCCGGAGAGGTGATCGCGCTCGGCAGAGTGAATCTCCTGTTCGGGCTTCCCCTCGCCGAAAATCATGCTGAGGGCAAAGAGGAAGAGGATGATGCCGCCCGCGATCTGGAACGAGCCGAAACGCAGACCGAGGCCTTCGAGAAGGATCTGCCCAGCCAGAAGGAAGCCCAGGAGCACCAGCCACGCCACCAGCACCGCGCGCAAGGCAAAGCGGCGGTGCAGCGCCGCAGGGACGGTGGCCGTGGCGAAGTAGAAGACCGGCAACGTGCCGATGGGGT
Source organism: Pacificoceanicola niger (assembly GCF_048553275.1). NCBI lineage: Bacteria > Pseudomonadati > Pseudomonadota > Alphaproteobacteria > Rhodobacterales > Roseobacteraceae > Pacificoceanicola > Pacificoceanicola niger. The sequence goes on along the minus strand of NZ_JBLZMW010000024.1, from coordinate 38,269 downwards.
CGATCACCACGAAGAGCGTGATGAGTTCGCGCAGCATGCCCGCCCAGTCGAGTGTGAAATCCATGATTGCCCCGCTCCGTTTCCCTGAGGGAATAGGCCGAACCGACCTGCGTGCAAAGGCAAAAACGCGGCATATGTTTGCCTCCGCCGCCATGGCACGCAACAGGGGTGCGGGGCACAGCCCCGCCCTACGCACGGTCCGTACATAGACAAAAGGCCCCGCGCGGGAACGCAGGGCCTTTCGTGATTGTCAGTTCGAAGCGGGTGGCTTCAGAGCGAGGGGCTCATCGGGTCGAGGCCGATGTGCGTGCCCACGGCGACCATGTCCTGCAGCAGCTTGGCTGCGTCGTCCACGGGGCCGGGCTCGTTCTGGAAGGCTTCCTTGGTCTGCTTGTAGGCGTTGTGCGCCTCTTCAACCAGGGCTTCGTAGGTGGCCTGATCCATGTCCGCGCGCGGCAGGGCCTTTTCCGCCAGAACGGAAAGGCTCTCGCCGATCTCGGCAAACCCGCCGGTGACCACGAACTGCTCGGTGCCGCTCTCGGTTTCGACCGTGAGGATGCCGGGGCGCAGCGTGGTGATCGTCGGGGCATGGTTCGGCATGGCGGTCATATCGCCATCGGCCCCCGGGATCTGCACGGATTTGACCTGCGTCGAGAGCAGGCTGCGTTCCGGGCTGACCAGATCGAATTGCATTGTCTCTGCCATGTCTGTCTCCTTTCAGGAGCCTGCCCCGACGCGGCCAGCGTGCCGGGGCGGCAGGGTTTAGGCGGCGTCGGCTGCCATCTTCTCGGCTTTGGCGAGCACTTCGTCGATGCCGCCAACCATGTAGAAGGCGCCTTCGGGAAGGTGGTCGTACTTGCCGGCCACAACGTCCTTGAAGGACGAAATGGTGTCCTCAAGCGGAACCTGCACACCGTCGGAGCCGGTGAAAACCTTCGCCACGTCGAACGGCTGCGAGAGGAAGCGCTGGATCTTGCGGGCACGGGCCACGGTCAGCTTGTCCTCTTCGGACAGTTCGTCCATCCCGAGGATGGCGATGATGTCCTGAAGCGACTTGTACCGCTGCAGGATACCCTGCACGTCACGCGCGACGTTGTAGTGCTCTTCGCCCACGATCTGCGGGTCCATCAGACGCGAGTTCGAATCGAGCGGGTCCACGGCCGGGTAGATGCCCAGCTCGGAGATCGCACGGTTCAGAACCGTCGTTGCGTCAAGGTGCGCGAAGGTGGTTGCGGGCGCAGGGTCGGTAAGGTCGTCCGCGGGAACGTACACGGCCTGAATGGAGGTAATCGAACCATTCTTGGTCGAGGTGATGCGTTCCTGCATCTGGCCCATGTCGGTGGCCAGCGTCGGCTGGTAGCCCACAGCAGAGGGGATACGGCCAAGAAGTGCGGACACCTCGGAACCGGCCTGCGTGAATCGGAAGATGTTGTCCACGAAGAACAGAACGTCGGTGCCGGACTGGTCGCGGAACTGCTCGGCCAGGGTCAGGCCGGTCAGGGCAACACGGGCACGCGCACCCGGAGGCTCGTTCATCTGACCGTACACAAGCGCCACCTGGGATTCTTCCAGGTTGTCGGGCTTGATGACGTTGGATTCGATCATCTCGTGATACAGGTCGTTGCCTTCACGGGTCCGCTCGCCAACACCGGCGAACACGGAGTAGCCCGAGTGCACTTTTGCGATGTTGTTGATCAGTTCCATGATGAGAACGGTCTTGCCCACGCCGGCGCCGCCGAACAGGCCGATCTTGCCACCCTTGGAGTAGGGCGCCAGCAGGTCGATGACCTTGATGCCGGTGACCAGGATCTCGGATTCCGTCGACTGTTGGTCGAAGGCCGGGGCGTCCTGGTGGATGGAGCGGTACTCGGTCGCGTTGAGCGGCTCACCTTCGTCCACCGGCTCGCCGATGACGTTCAGGATGCGGCCCAGCGTTGCGTTGCCAACCGGCACCGAAATCGGGGCACCGGTGTCGCTGACTTCCTGACCACGAACGAGACCTTCGGTCGCGTCCATGGCGATGGTGCGGACAGTGTTTTCGCCGAGGTGCTGGGCCACTTCGAGAACGAGGGTCTTGCCCTGGTTCTCGGTGTTCAGCGCGTTCAGGATTTCCGGCAGGTGGTCGTCGAACTGCACGTCGACCACGGCGCCAATCACCTGGGTGATCTTGCCTAGTGCGTTTGCCATTGGTTTCGTCTCCGGTGTCTTAGAGCGCCTCGGCGCCCGAGATAATTTCGATCAGTTCGTTCGTGATGACGGCCTGGCGCGAACGGTTGTACTCGATGGTCAACTTGTCGATCATCTCGCCAGCGTTGCGCGTCGCGTTGTCCATGGCCGACATCCGGGCGCCCTGTTCCGAGGCACCATTCTCGAGCAGAGCCGAGAAGATCTGTGTCGCCACACCGCGCGGCAGCAGGTCCGCGAGGATCGCCTCTTCATCGGGCTCGTAGTCGTAGAGCGTCGATGCGCCTTCCTCGGTCTCTCCCTCTGCCTGTTCGTAGGCGGCGGGAATGACCTGCAGAGCGGTCGGGGTCTGGCTGATGACGGACTGGAACGTGGCGTAGAAGATCGTTGCCACGTCGAATTCGCCATTGTCGAACCGCGTCAGGAGATCGCGCGCGATGCCCTGTGCGTCACCGTAACCGATACGCTTGACGTCGGTCAGATCGACGTGACCGACAAAGAGGTCGGCGTATTCACGCTTGAGCTGTTCACGGCCTTTCTTGCCGACCGTGATGATCTTCACGGTCTTGCCAGCGGCTTTGAGCTCTTCGATCCGGACTTTGGCCAGCTTCACGATGTTGGTGTTGAATCCACCGCAAAGGCCGCGTTCCGATGTCATCACGACGAGCAGCTGCACGTCGTCCTTGCCCGTCCCGGCGAGAAGCCGGGGCGCGCTGTCGCTTGTACCGACGGAGGCCGCCAACGACGCCATCACACCGTTGAAGCGGTCCGCGTAGGGGCGGGCCGCCTCGGCCGCATCCTGGGCGCGGCGCAGTTTTGCAGCCGCGACCATCTGCATGGCCTTGGTGATCTTGCGGGTCGACTTGACCGACGCGATCCTTGTTTTCAGGTCCTTGAGATTTGGCACAGCCTTATCTCCTTATGCGAAATCGGCGGCGAAGTCGCTGATGGCAGCCTTGATCTTGTCTGCCAGCTCGCCCTTGACCTTCTGATCGTTGGTTTCGATCTCGTTCAACAGGTCAGCGTTCTTGCCGCGCAGGTGGGCCAGAAGACCGGATTCGAAGCGACCGACGTCAGACACCTTGACCTTGTCGAGGAAGCCGTTGGTGCCGGCGTAGATGACGCAGACGATCTCGGCGTTGCTCAGCGGCGAATACTGCGGCTGTTTCATCAGCTCGGTCAGACGCGCACCACGGTTCAGCAGCTGCTGGGTTGCGGCGTCGAGGTCGGAGCCGAACTGCGCGAAGGCCGCCATTTCGCGGTACTGAGCGAGGGACAGCTTGACCGGGCCAGCCACGGAGGACATCGCCTTGGTCTGGGCGGAGGAGCCCACGCGCGACACCGACAGACCGGTGTTCACGGCGGGGCGGATGCCTTGGTAGAACAGTTCGGTTTCGAGGAAGATCTGACCGTCGGTGATCGAGATCACGTTGGTCGGGATAAACGCCGAAACGTCGCCGCCCTGGGTTTCGATGATCGGCAGAGCGGTCAGCGAGCCGGAGCCGTTGTCTTCGTTCAGCTTCGCGGAGCGTTCCAGCAGGCGCGAGTGGAGGTAGAACACGTCGCCCGGGTAGGCTTCGCGGCCCGGCGGGCGACGCAGAAGCAGGGACATCTGGCGATAGGACACGGCCTGCTTGGACAGGTCATCATAGATGATGAGCGCGTGCTTGCCGTTGTCGCGGAAGTACTCGGCCATCGCGGTTGCGGCGTAGGGCGCGAGGAACTGCATCGGCGCCGGGTCGGACGCGGTTGCGGCCACGACGATCGAATATTCGATGGCGCCGGTTTCTTCGAGCTTCTTCACCAGCTGCGCCACGGTGGAGCGCTTCTGTCCGATGGCAACGTAGACGCAGTACAGCTTCTTGCTGTCGTCATCGCCGGCGGCTTCGTTGTAGGACTTCTGGTTCAGGATCGCGTCGAGGGCCACGGCGGTCTTGCCGGTCTGACGGTCACCGATGATCAGCTCACGCTGGCCACGGCCGATCGGGATCATGGCGTCAACGGCCTTGAGGCCGGTTGCCATGGGCTCGTGCACGGATTTACGCGGGATGATGCCCGGCGCCTTCACGTCCGCGATGCGGCGCTCGGAGGCGTTCAGCGGGCCCTTGCCGTCCAGCGGGTTGCCGAGGCCGTCAACGACGCGGCCCAGCAGCTCGGGACCGGCCGGCACGTCCACGATGGAGTTCGTGCGCTTGACGGTGTCGCCTTCCTTGATGTCCCGGTCGGAGCCGAAGATAACCACACCGACGTTGTCGGTTTCGAGGTTCAGGGCCATGCCCATGATGCCGCCGGGGAATTCGACCATCTCACCGGCCTGCACGGCGTCGAGGCCGTACACACGGGCAATACCGTCACCGACGGAGAGCACGCGGCCGATCTCGGCAACTTCGGCATCCTCGCCGAAGTTCTTGATCTGGTCCTTAAGGATCGCAGAAATCTCTGCTGCTTGGATACCCATTTATCCGACCTCTTTCATTGCATTCTGGAGGGATGCGAGCTTGGCTTTGATCGATGTGTCGATCATGCGCGAGCCCACCTTGACGACAAGACCGCCAATGAGGCTTTCATCGACGGTCGCATTGATTTTGACATCGCTGCCGACCTGCGCTTTCAGCGTCTCGGCCAGCTTGGCGGATTGATCGGCGCTGAGCGGCTGGGCCGAGGCGACCTCGGCCGTCACTTCGCCCTTCTCCGCCGCGATCATCTCGCGCAGGCGACGCACCATGTGCGGCACCACGAAGAGGCGGCGCTTCTGCGCCATCAGTCCCAGCGCATTGCGGAACGCAGGCAGCAGGCCCATCTTTTCCGCCACAGCCATCACGGCAGCGCCCTGTTCGTCGCGGGAATAGACCGGCGAACTCAGAAGATCGCGCAGATCGGCGCTGTCTTCGAGAGCTCGCGAGAGGTCGTCAAGGCTGGCTTCGAGCTTGGGAAGAGCATTCTCTTCTTTCACAAGTCCGAAGACGGCGGTGGCATAGCGCTCGGCGATGCCGGAGGAAACAGATGCTGATTCAGACACGTCCACCCTTCCGATATAATGCCCCCGTGTCGCACCGGTACACCGGGCGGCCGAGGGCTTGGTCGCACCTTGAGATCGTCCAAGGCGTTATAGATCGCGGCGGATGTAGCAGAGCCTCCGCATCGTCGCAACATCCTAACAGTTATTTAGGACTCATGGTATTTTATTTAAATTCAAATACTTGCTCCGGGTGCGACCTTAAGTGCGCCAAATTTGGGCAAAAAAACACGGGATTTCGGGCAGGAACGCGGGGTCAGACCGCCGTTTTGCCCCGAAAATGGCCCGAGCGGCGCCGCTGTCGCCCTGCTCCGGCCGGATCGGAATCACTTCACCCGGGCGGATTTCGCAAGGCTTGCGGGATGGCGGGCGGGGCGCCTTTCGGCTGCAGGCCGAAACAGCGGCGTCCCGCCGGCCCTAGATCGGCTTGGCCACCTTGCCGGGTTTCGGGGTCAGCACTTCGAGCGGGTTGAGCACCCGCGCCGCCTCCCCCACGCCGCGCCGCGTCGGCGGGTAGCGTTTCGAGGCGACGACCATCATCACACCGCCCGCCATCACTGCCGGGATCGCCCGGCCCGTGCTTTCCCAGAGCGCCGCGGTCTTCATCCAGAACCGACGCGTCGACGGCGGCTGATAGAGCACCGAAACATGCGCTTCGGGAATGAAGTCGTGCCGCTTGAGCTGCGCTTCGAGCTGGCTGCGTGAATACGGTCGCCCGTAGCCGAACGGCGTCGCATCCGACCGCGCCCAGAGGCCGGATCGGTTGGGCAGGACAAACAGCGCCTGACCGCCCGGACCGAGCACGCGGTAGCATTCGTCCAGCAACTCCGACGGATTCTCGGACGTCTCCAGCCCGTGCATCAGCACCAGCCGGTCAATATGCCCGGTCTCCACCGGCCAGGCCGTCTCCTCGCAGAGCACCGAGACGTTGGGCATCCCGGCGGGCCAGGGCATCACCCCCTGCGGGGCGGGCATCAGGCCAATCACGCGGCGCGAGTCCGCGAGGTAGGGCCGGAGCAGCGGCACCGCGAAACCGAACCCCGCCACCGACTGCCCCTTCAGCGCGGATTCCGGCCAGAACGTCCGCGTCTGACGGCGAATGATGTTCTGCGCCGCGCGCCCCAGCGCGTTGCGATAATAGAAGTCTCGCAATGTCTGTACGTCCAGATGCATTGCACCCCGCCTCCCGATGGGTTTGACTGAGGGTCAGTCTGACAAAGCACGCGAGGAAAGACCATGCCCTTAGAGATCGTCACTGTTCCCTGCCTGCAAGATAACTACGCTTATCTCGTCAAGGGTCCCGATGGCGTGGCCGTGATTGACGCGCCCGAGGCCGGACCGATCATCGACGCTCTGGAAGCGCGCGGCTGGGCGCCTGGCGTGATCATGCTCACCCACCATCACTGGGATCACGTGGAGGGCATTCCGGAAATCAAGGAAAAATACGGCTGTATGGTCATGGGCCCCAAGGCCGAGGAAGCCAAGCTGCCACCGCTCGACATGGCCCTGGAGGACAACTTCGAGGGCGGCACCGACGCGGGCCTGTGCCGCGTGATCCCGGTGCCCGGTCACACGCTTGGCCATATTGCCTTTTATTATCCGAAGGCCGGCGCCGTCTTTACGGCCGACAGCCTGATGGCGCTGGGATGCGGGCGGATCTTCGAAGGCACACCCGAGATGATGCACGACAGCCTCACACGGCTGGCCGCCCTGCCGCCGGAAACAATGGTTTACTCCGGTCACGAATACACCACATCCAATGCGAAATTCGCGCAAACCATTGAACCGGACAATTCGGCGCTTAAATTTCGGTCAGACGAGATTTCCCGTGCCCGTGCCGACGGACACCCCACCGCCCAGGTTCCTTTGTCGCTGGAACTGGCCACCAACCCTTTCCTTCGGGCTTCGGATCCGGGCGTAAAGCGCGCTCTGGGCATGGAAGACGCCGCCGATGTCGACGTTTTCACCGAAATCCGCGCCCGCAAGGATCGCTTCTGAATCCGGTCAGCATTTCAGCGTTCTCGCAAAATGTGACCGGGACCGAGCGAGAAAAAACTTGAAGACTTGGTATTATCGACCAAACTTTAAGACAATGAGGCGATGCTGATCCCAGATCGGCGCATAGCAAGAGGAGCACACACGTGCCTTCATTCTCGAACACCCTTGAGCAGGCAATCCACTCGGCGCTGGCGCTCGCCAATTCGCGCAGTCACGAATTCGCCACCCTGGAACACCTTTTGCTGGCCCTGATTGACGAACCGGACGCCGTCCGCGTGATGAAGGCCTGCTCCGTCGACACCGAAGAGCTGCGGACCACGCTGGTCGAGTTCATCGACGAGGATCTGTCCAACCTCGTGACCGACATCGAAGGCTCGGAAGCGGTGCCCACCGCCGCGTTCCAGCGCGTGATCCAGCGCGCCGCCATTCATGTTCAGTCGTCCGGCCGGACAGAGGTGACCGGCGCAAATGTGCTGGTCGCCATTTTCGCCGAACGCGAATCCAATGCGGCCTACTTCCTGCAGGAGCAGGACATGACGCGCTACGATGCGGTGAATTTCATTGCCCATGGCGTCGCCAAGAACCCGGCCTACGGCGAGAGTCGACCGGTACAGGGCTCTCCCGAAGAGGAGGAGGCGCAGCCCTCCGAGGCAGAGGCGCCCTCTGCCGAGAAGGAATCGGCTCTGGCCAAGTATTGCGTTGATCTCAATGCAAAATCCCGCGAGGGTGACATCGACCCGCTGATTGGCCGCGACCAGGAAGTCGAGCGTTGTATTCAGGTGTTGTGCCGCCGCCGCAAGAACAACCCGCTGCTCGTGGGTGATCCCGGCGTGGGCAAGACCGCCATCGCCGAGGGGCTGGCGCGCAAGATCGTCGCGGGCGAGACCCCGGAAGTGTTGTCGCGGACCACGATCTACAGTCTTGATATGGGCGCGCTTCTGGCGGGCACCCGCTATCGTGGCGACTTCGAGGAGCGGCTGAAGGCCGTCGTGACCGAGCTTGAGGATCACGATGACGCGGTGCTGTTCATCGACGAAATCCACACGGTAATCGGAGCCGGGGCCACCTCGGGCGGTGCGATGGATGCGTCCAACCTGCTCAAGCCGGCCCTTCAGGGCGGCAAGCTGCGCTGCATGGGCTCCACGACGTACAAAGAGTTCCGCCAGCATTTCGAAAAGGACCGCGCGCTGAGCCGCCGGTTCCAGAAGATCGACGTCAATGAGCCCTCGGTTGAAGATTCGGTCAAGATTCTCAAAGGTCTGAAGCCTTACTTCGAAGAGCACCACAGCGTGAAATACACCGCCGATGCGATCCGCACCGCGGTTGAGCTGTCGGCACGCTACATCAACGACCGCAAGCTGCCGGACAAGGCGATCGACGTGATCGACGAGGCCGGGGCGGCACAGCACCTTGTCGCCGAGAGCAAGCGACGCAAGACCATCGGCACCAAGGAAATCGAGAATGTCGTGGCCAAGATTGCCCGCATTCCGCCGAAAAACGTGTCGAAGGACGACGCGGAGGTGCTCAAGGATCTGGAAAAGTCGCTCAAGCGCGTGGTCTTCGGTCAGGACAACGCCATCGAGGCGCTGTCCTCCGCGATCAAGCTGGCGCGTGCCGGCCTGCGCGAGCCGGAAAAGCCCATCGGCAACTACCTGTTTGCAGGCCCGACCGGCGTGGGCAAAACCGAGGTGGCCAAGCAATTGGCCAGCACCCTCGGCGTGGAACTGCTGCGCTTCGACATGTCGGAGTACATGGAGAAACATGCGGTCAGCCGGCTGATCGGCGCGCCTCCGGGCTATGTGGGCTTTGATCAGGGTGGTCAGTTGACCGACGGCGTGGACCAGCATCCTCACTGCGTGCTGCTGCTTGACGAGATCGAAAAGGCGCATCCGGATGTCTACAACATCCTGCTGCAGGTCATGGACCACGGCTCGCTCACCGATCACAACGGCCGCACGGTGGATTTCCGCAACGTGATCCTGATCATGACCTCCAATGCGGGCGCTGCAGAGCAGGCGAAATCGGCCATCGGCTTTGGCCGCGACCGCCGCGAGGGCGAGGACACCGCTGCAATCGAGCGGACCTTTACGCCGGAATTCCGCAACCGTCTGGACTCGGTCATCAGTTTCGCGCCGCTGCCGAAGAGCACCATCCTGCAGGTGGTCGAAAAATTCGTGCTGCAGCTTGAGGCACAGTTGATGGACAGAAACGTGACCATCGAACTGACCAATCCTGCCGCCGAATGGCTGGCCGAGAAGGGCTACGATGACAAGATGGGCGCGCGTCCGCTTGGCCGCGTGATCCAGGAACACATCAAGAAGCCGCTGGCGGAAGAGTTGCTGTTTGGCAAGCTCGCCAAGGGCGGCGTGGTGAAGGTCTCCGTCAAGGACGGCGATCTGGTGCTGAAATACGAAGGGCCGGACAGCCCGCGTCTCAGCTCGAAGAAACCGCCGCTCCTCACGGCGGAATGAAATCGGGGCTTCTCCTCAGCCTGACAATACTCACCGCCGCGGGACATAGTCTCGCGGCGGACCCTTTTCTGGACCTGCCTATCGCCTGCAGCCTTGGGCAGGACTGCTATATCGAAGCCTATCTCGACCACGATCCCGGCCAGGGCCGCGCGGATCAAACCTGTGGATTGCGCACGCGCGATGGCCATCAGGGCATCGACTTTGCCTTGCCCGGATATGACGCGCTGCAACGCGGCGTGGCTGTCCGCGCTGCTGCCGATGGGGTGGTCGAAGCCATCCGCGACGGCCTGCCCGACACGCCCCCCGACGAGCGCTACACCGGGGCGCAAGATTGCGGCAATGCGGTGCGGATCGGCCATCCGAATGGTCTCAAGACACTCTACTGCCATCTCAGCGCCGGATCGGTGGTGGTGAGGCAGGGCACGCCGGTCAAAGCCGGTGAAACCCTCGGCACCGTCGGTCAAAGCGGGCTTTCCAACTTTCCACACCTGCATTTCTCGGTGCTGACCGGGGCCGGACAACCCGTCGACCCCTTTGCCCCCGATAACGCGATGAGCTGCGGCACCGAACAGAATGGCCTTTGGCACAACCCTCCGCCCTATCAGCCCACGGGCTTTTTCACAGCCGGGTTTTCGTCCGATGTTCCGACGCTCGACGCCGTTTCAACCGGAAACGCGCGGATCAGCCACGCGCCGCCGGACGCGCCGCTGGTGCTTTACGGGCATATGTTCCTCGCGGAACACGGGGATCTACTGGAGTTCGAGGCCGATGGTCCCGATGGCCGGATATTCGAGCGCAGCGAAGTCCTGAAAGCGCCGAAAAAGAACCTTCTGCGCGCGTTCGGGCGGCGCGCCCCGGACGGCGGCTGGCCCGAGGGCGCTTATCGCGGCGCGCTGACCCTGACGCGCAAAGGCGCTTTGATCGCAAAACGCTATGCCTACGTCACCGTGGGCGGCGGCTAGGCCTCAACGTTCGGTCAGCTTCAGTTCGATTCGGCGGTTCTGCGCGCGCGCTTCGGGAGTTCTTGCGGGGTTGATCGGCTGATACTGGCCAAAGCCGTTCGCCGAAAGCCGCTGCGGCGGGATGCCGAGCGCATCCACCATGTAGCGCACAACAGAGAGCGCGCGCTCCTGGCTCAGCTCCCAATTGTCCTGAAACCGTGCGTTGGAGCGCAACGGGATATCGTCCGTGTGGCCGTCAACCCGGATGATCCAGTCGATGCCGCTCGGAATTTGATCCGAGATGTCGAGCAGCAAGCCCGCGACCTTGGCGATCTCCGCCTTGCCCTCGTCCGACAGCTCCGCATCGCCGAGACCAAAGAGCACTTCGGACGAGAACACGAAGCGGTCGCCTTCGATCCGGATGCCCTCGCGATCGCCGATCACCTCGCGCAGACGTCCAAAGAATTCGGAGCGGTAGCGTTCGAGATCCTTGGCCTGTGCCTCCAGACGCTTGCGCTCGGCCTCTTCAAGCTGGCGGCGGCGGCGTTCCTCGGCGGCGACCCGCGCCAACGCGGCGTTGAGCTCGGAGCCGAGGTTCTGAAGCTGGACCTGCGCAGCCTCGTCAGACGCGCGGCTTTCGTCCAGAAGCGCCTGAAGCTGGCCCAGCTGCTGGCGCAGCGCCGCGACCTGCTGGTTCAGGAGCTCTGCCTGCTTTTGCGCACCGGTGGCGCGTTCCTCGGCCACGGCAAGCTTTTCGCGCGCTTCGGACAACAGGATCTGTCGCTCTTCCGCCTCGCTGAGCCGCTCCGTGGCGCGGGTTTCGGCAGCCTTCTGCGCGGCGAGCGCGGCGGTCAATTGCTCGCGCACCTCCGCTGCGCTGGAGTCACTTTCGAGCCGTGCGGCAAGGGCGGCGGCCAGCCGTTCTTCCAGCGAGCGCGCGTCTTCGACGCGTTCCGTGGCGCGGGCTTCTGCCTCGGCAAGGGCCTGGCGCAGGCGGGCAATCGTGGCATCCCGCTCCGCTTCGCGGCTGCGCAGGGACTCCATTTCGGAGGCCAGCCGTTCGGTCTGGGCCGCGAGCGCCGCTGCGCCGCCTTCACCGGTGAGCTGTTCCGACAATCTGGCGTTTTCCGCTTCGAGCACAGCCACGCGAACCGCGCGGGCCTCGGCTCTGGCTTCGGCGGCGTCGAGTGCCGATTGCAGTTGCGCGGCCTGCCCCTGCAGTTGCGCGATCCGGTCGCCTTGTGCGCCTTCGCGATTCTCAACCGCCGACAGCCGGGCAAGCAAATCCGCGTTGCGGTCCCGCAGATCGCTGAGCGCGGCCTGTGCCGCATCCGCCGCCCCCTGAGCCGCGCTCAGGTCGGCCTCGATCCGCGCCTTCTCGCTGCGAAGCGCCGTGACGGCGGCCGATTCGTCCTCTGCCGCGCCTTCGGCGGTGGCCAGATCCGCGACCAGCGCGGCGTTTCGGGCGCGGAGCGCTTCGATTTCGGTCTGCAATGCCTCTGCTTCGGTCACGCGGGCCAGCGCGGCTGCAAGCTGGGCCGAGAGATCAGAGAGCCGCGATTGCGCCGCATCGTTCGCGCCGCGCGCGGCAGTCAGATCGCGTTCCGTCGCGGCCTGCACGCTTTCGGCCTCCTGCAATGCCCGCTCTGCAGCGACGCGTGCGGCCTGCTCATCGGCCAGGTCCTCACGCAGCGTGGCAAGCCGGTCGTCGGTTTCGGCCCCGGCGGCGCGGGTGTCGGCCAGCGTTGCGGACAGCTGCGCAATCTCGGCGGTGGCCGCATCAAGACGATCCTGCAGGCCCTGTGCCTCTTCCTCACCTGCCAACAGCGCCGCGGCAAGGCGCGCATTGAGATCGCTTTCCGCCGCGCGCGCCGCCGCTAGCAACGTGAGGGTTTCCTCGGCGCGCTGGCGCTCGGCTTCCAGCGCCATGGTCATGGCGGTCAGTTCCGAATCTGCCTCTTCGAGCCGCTCGCGCAGCGCGGCGGCAGCCTCCGCTTCGAGCAGCTTTTGTTCCTCCTCCGCGCTCAGCGCTTCGGACAGATCCTCCACCCGGCCGGAGAGCGACGCGATTTGCGCCGTGGCGTCGGCATTGTCCTTGCGCAGATCGGCGACCAGAGCTTCCAGCGCTTCGCCCCGCGCGGTCAGCGCGTCGCGCGCCGAGGTCAGCGTCGTGACCTCCTCACGCGCGGCGTCGCGCTGAGACAGGAGCGCAGCCACCTGCGCCTCGAAATCGGTTATTTCTCCCTGCGCCTCGGCGAGGGCCGCGTCGCGCTCTGCGATATCTTCCCGCGCCGCAGCCAGATCCGCCGCCTGCCGGTCGCGCGTGGCGGTCAGCGTGTCGATCAGGCTGAGCTGTTCGGCCAGCTGCGTCTCGGCATCCGACAACGTGGTTTCCAGCTCACCCAGCTGGCTCGTCAGGGCGGTATTCCGGCGCTCCTGCACGCCCAGCGCCTGGGCCAGCGCGGCAATTTCCGTGGACAGCGAATTGAGCTGGTCCTCCTGCCCGGTGATGGTCTCGCGCAGGACAAACTGGATGATCATGAAGATCGACAGAACAAAGGTCAGGACCAGCAGAAGGCCGGTCATCGCATCCACGAACCCCGGCCAGATGTTCGCCTGAAAGCGTTGTCCGGTGCGGCGCGACAGGGCCATGGATCAGCCCCCGCCCGCGCGTTTGGCGATCGCCGCGAGATGACGGGACACGGCGTTGATGTCGGTGCGCAGCTCGGCCATGCTTTCCTGGCGGCCCGCGCTGATCTCTTCGAGAATGCGCAGCATCTGCACGTCGATGGAGCGCAGGCGCATCCGGCTTTCGGCGTCCAGCCCCTCGTTCGCCTCCTTCGAGCGGATGGCCTCGGCCAGTTGCTCCTGCCCGTCGGCGATCCGGGCCATGGCGCTGGCGGTGGGGGCCGTGGCCTCCATGCGTTCGGTCATGCGTTCGATGGAATCGGCAAGCTGGCCGAGGCGGCCATCGACCTCCGAGCGGCCCTGTTCGGATTGGGCAAAGAGGTATTGCAGGGTTTCGATCTGCTCCGCCATACGGTCGAGCACGACCCCCGCCGCACCAAGATCCGGCCCGTCGCTGTCGGACGAAAACCCCAGTTTGGTGATCGAGGAAAGCCACTCTTCGAGTTCGCGGTAAAAGCGGTTCTGGCCATGGCCTGCGAAGAGTTCGAGCAGGCCGACGATCAGCGAGCACGCCAGGCCAAGCAGCGAGGACGCAAAGGCCACGCCCATCCCGCCAAGCTGGCTTTCGAGGCCGGTCATAAGGCGGCCAAACACCTGTGTGCTGCTTTCGCCCTGCTGCGGGGCGAGGCTGCGGATCGTGTCGACCAGCGCGGGAACCGTGGTGGCAAGGCCGTAGAACGTGCCCAGAAGTCCGAGGAAAATCAGAAGGCTGACGATGTACCGCGTGATTTCGCGCGCCTCGTCGATGCGCGTGGCGACCGAGTCGAGGATCGAGCGGGTGGAGGTGGTGGTGATCTGCATCCGCTTGTCCCGGCGGCGCAGGAGCGCGGCCAGCGGCGCCAGCAGCAGCGGTGCCTGCGCGCGCGAGCCCTGATCGCCGGGCTTGGCGAATTGCTCGATCCAGCGCACCGACGCAATGAGCTGCACCACCTGGTAGAAACAGGCCAGCACCCCGACAATGAACACGAACAGGATGAACCCGTTCAGGTAGGGGTTGGATTCGAAGACCGGCAATACCCGAGGCAGCGCCAGAAAAGCACCGGCACCGGACAGTCCCAGAACGATCAGCATCAGCGTGACCTGACGGACCGGTCGGGAAAAATGTAGCTCGGCCTCGAGGTCGGGCTTGTCCATCAGACACCTGACGCGTTGGTTCCCTGTCGTCTAGAAACTAAAGGCAAAGGCCTGTCAAGCCAAGGGCTTATCCGGTCAGGCCGCGCACCCGGTCCACCAGCCAGTCCAACTCTGCATCCGGAATGCCCAATTCGGCCAGATGCGCGGCCGTGTTGTACAGGTATTCCGTGTTCGGACCCCGTCCGCCCACGGCCCTCGCAATGATCTGCGCCTGTTCTTCGAGTGACAGGCGGCAATACTGATCGTGATCCCGGTCGATGACATAGGCCAGCGCGTCGATGCGGGTGCCGTCGTCGAGATCGAGCGTCAGGGTGCGCTCCAGATAGGCGGCGGAGACCAGCTCGCGCTCGCGCAGGTAGGCCAGCGTATCCTCTTCCGTTCCCGGCTCGGCCCGCAGCGCCACCCCTTCGCACAGCGCGCCGCGATGCGCGTCCAGCGCAAGCACCAGACCCGGCTCGGCCTCGCTGCCGCGATGATGAATCGAGCGCATGCAGAAGCTGCGGGCATAATCGGCCAGACGGGCATGGCGCTGTTCGGCCACCGGAAAGCCCGGATTCCATAAAAGTGAACCATATCCGAATACCCAAAGCGTCACGATTGGCCTCCTTGCCCTTGTCCTTACCGCGCGCCGCTCTGTAGACATCAGATAGCAGCAGTTTGCAAAGGGGCTTGGCCTGATGAAACGGTTATTGGCGGCGATTGTGGCGGTGGCCCTGCTCTGGTCCGGGTATTGGTTCATCCAGGCCCGCAGCCTGCGCGGCAGCATCGAAAGCTGGTTCGAGGCGCGCCGCGCCGATGACTGGGAGGCGTCGTATACGGACCTGTCGGTGAGCGGGTTTCCGAACCGGCTTGATGTCACCTTCGATGGCCTGCTGATCGCCAATCCCGATACGGGCACCGCCTGGGAGGCGCCGTTCTTCCAGATGTTTTCGTTGGTTTACACGCCGGATCACTGGATCTTTGCGTGGCCGGATTCGCAGACGGTGACCGTCGAGGCGGGCACCTACCAGATTTCCTCCGACGGCCTCAGGGCCTCGCTCGTGATGGACGGGGAGCGCTTTTTGCGCAGCAATCTCGAAGCGGTGACACTGAACATCTCCGGGCTGCGTGATCTCGCGGTCGCCGGGCTGAACGTCGGTCTGGCGGCGGATGAGGTGCAGCCCGAAGTGATGCGGCTTGGCCTGTCTGCAGCGGCCCTGGCGGGCAAACCCGTGGCGCTCGGCCCGACCGGCACCGCCGATGACGTCGCCCTACGGGCCGAAGTGACCTTCGACGATGTCTGGACCACGGCCGCGCTCAAGGGTGCCAGGCCGCAGCCCACGGCGATCAAGCTGCCGTTGGCGGAGTATCGTGCCGATGATCTGGACCTCAAAGCCACGGGCGACTGGAGCGTGGATGGCGAGGGACGTTTGGACGGAACGGCCACGCTGCGCGCCGAAAACTGGCGCAATTTTCTCAATGCAGCCGAAACGAACGGCGATATGCCCAATGAAGTCGCCGCGCTGCTGCGCGAGACGCTGGGGCTGATCGCCGGGCTGTCAGGCAACAAGAAGACGCTGGATTTGACCTTCGGCTTCAATCGCGGGTCCGTGTCGCTTGGAATCCTGCCGTTGGGCCGGGCTCCCCGCATCCGCTTCGACTGACCCTGCGGGGCGGATATGTCCCGCAGGACATTTTGACTGGGGCGCCGACCCCGGCCCCAAGGACCAAAGACGCGACGGCCCGGCGCGTCAGGTCAGCAATTTTTCGAGGCTCCGCCCCATCACCTGGGCGCTTTCGATCATATCGGTGATACCGATCCATTCGTCCGGCTTGTGCGCAAGATCAAGCACGCCGGGGCCGTAGGCGATACAGTTCTTCAGCGTGCCGATACGGTCGATGTGCTTCTGGTCGTAAGAGCCGGGCGAGGC
Organism: Pacificoceanicola niger; assembly: GCF_048553275.1. Lineage (NCBI taxonomy): Bacteria > Pseudomonadati > Pseudomonadota > Alphaproteobacteria > Rhodobacterales > Roseobacteraceae > Pacificoceanicola > Pacificoceanicola niger. The sequence goes on along the minus strand of NZ_JBLZMW010000024.1, from coordinate 21,927 downwards.
GACAAACTCTGCGTCCCGACCAAACACTTCACGAACGGCATCGGCAACGGTTGTCACGATTGGCGCGTCGCGGTCGGTCATCGACGGAGTAATCCGATTGATGTCGCGCACCGTGTAGTCGAAGCGCGCGCGCGTGTCTTTCAGCCCGTCGAGGATGCCAACGATCTCGCCTTTCACCGCGTCAAAGGATTCTTCGACAAGATACCGCCGGTCGATCACGATGCGGCAACTGTCCGGCACACAGCAGGCAGGCAGGCCGCTGTAGTCCTTTGGCAGTTCTTCGGACCCGCCGTGGATGGCGCTGATGTTCATCGTCGCGTGGCGCGCGCCCTCGGGCACTACGGGCAAGTCGGTGCGCCGCGCCGCCAGAGCCGGGAACAGATCCGCTTCAAAGGCATCCAGAACCGCGCCCATGTGGCGGATCGCACAATCGCCGAGAAAGGGCATGGAGCCATGTGCGATCTCGCCCATGGTCTCGATTTCCGCCCACCATCCGCCCCGATGCCCGAGGCAGATGCGATCCTTGTTCAACGGCTCGGGGATGATGACATGCTGCACCCGCTCCGGATTGAAAAAGCCCTGCTCTGCCAGATAGGCCACGCCGCCATAGCCGCCGCTTTCTTCGTCCGCGGTGCCGCTGATCTCGATCGCGCCGTTGAAATCCGGGTGCTCTTCGAGAAACGCCTCTGCTGCGATGATCGAGGCCGCGAGCCCGCCCTTCATGTCGCAGGCGCCGCGCCCGAAGATGCGATCCCCTTCGACCGCCCCGCCAAACGGATCGCGGGTCCAGCCGCGCCCGACTTCCACGACATCGGTATGGCTGTTGAAATGCACACAGTCGCCGGGGCGCCCGCCCTCGTGCCGGGCCACGATGTTCCAGCGCGGATAGCGGTCGCTGTCGCCCGGCGCGCCGGCCGCGCGGATCAACTGACACGCAAAGCCATGCGGCTCAAGCCGTGCCTTCAGGTATTCACAGATGTCACGGTAACAATCGCCCGGCGGGTTCAGCGTCGGGATGCGGATCAGATCCTGCGTCAACGCGATCAGATCGTCGCGTTTGCCTTCGATGCGATGTGCCACTGCGCTCATGCGGATACCTCCGGACGACAGAGTGCTGCTCTGCCGTGCCGTGTGCAACCCCTTGTTTCTTCTTGGTCAAAATACGTCGGACTCCGCGCCGCACTCCCGTGCGCCCGCGCTGAATTGCAGTGTGTCCCATCGTAGGGCGGGGCTATGCCCCGCACCCGCCTCAAACAGCGATATTGTCGATCAGGCGCACCCCCGCCAGCCACGCGGCCGCCAGAAGGCGGCACGCCCCTTCGGGCCGCTCCAGAAGTCGCAGGTCGCCGTTGGCACGCAGGTCGAGGTACTCCACCTCCGTGAAGCCCGCCGCAAGAATCCTGCCACGGGCCCGCTCGGCAAGCTCGGGCGCAGGGCGGCCCGTCCGCAGACCCTCGGCCATGCCGGTCATCGCCTCATGCAGGGCCGCCGCTTTCACCCGGCTGCGGTCGGACAGCAGCAGGTTGCGCGAGGACATGGCCAGGCCGTCCTCCTCCCGGATCGTCGGGCAGCCGACCACCTCCACATCCAGATCGAGATCCGCCGACAGGCGCCGCACCACCTGAAGTTGCTGGAAGTCCTTTTCGCCAAAAAATGCCTTTTCCGCGCGGGTCTGCGTGAACAGCTTGGTCACCACCGTCGCCACCCCGTCGAAATGCCCCGCCCGATGCGCGCCGCAGAGCACATCCGTGAGGCCCGCGACAGAGACCGTCGAGGCAAAACCCTCCGGGTAGATTTCTTCCGGTCCGGGCACATACACGGCATCCACGGCAAAGCGTTCGAGCTTGCGGGCGTCGTCCTCTTCGGTGCGCGGATAGTTCTCCAGATCGGAAGGATTGTTGAACTGCTTCGGGTTGACGAAGATCGTCACGATCACCCGGTCACAGGCCGCCTTGGCCGCCGCAACCAGGCTCAGGTGCCCGTCATGCAACGCGCCCATCGTCGGCACGACGCCCACCACCTCGCCAGCCTTTTGCCACCCGCCGACCATTTCACGCAGGGCAGCCTTGCTGCGGACAATCGGCGCGATCATCGGGTCTCTCCCGGCACGGCATCGGCAAAGATATGCTCGGGGCCGGGAAATTCGCGGGCCGTCACGGCGCGCGCGTAGTCGGCGATTGCCGCCTCCGCATCCGCGCCGAGCGTGGCAAAGCGTTTGACGAACTTCGCCTTGAAGGCGGTGAAAAGCCCCAGCATGTCATCGACCACGAGGATCTGCCCGTCGCAGCCCGCCGAGGCGCCGATACCGATGGTCGGGATGGCGACCTCTGCCGTGATCCGGTCAGCCAGCGCGGCCGGGACCTTTTCAAGCACGACAGAGAAGGCGCCCGCCTCGGCCACGGCCCGCGCATCGGCGACAAGGGCGTCGGCAGTCTCCCCGCGCCCCTGCACCTTGTAGCCCCCGAGCGTGTTGATCGACTGCGGCGTCAGGCCGATATGAGCCATGACCGGAATGCCGCGCTGCACCAGAAAGCGGATCGTTTCGGCCATGCCGACGCCGCCTTCGAGCTTCACCGCCCCGGCGCCGGTCTCCTGCATCAGCCGGGCGGCGTTGCGGAACGCCGTCTGCGGGCTTTCCTCGTAGGTGCCGAAAGGCATATCGACGACCATCATGGTCGAAGACAGCCCCCGCGCGACCGCCTTCCCATGCAGGATCATCATATCCATCGTCACCTCGATGGTGGACGCCAGACCGTGCAGCACCATGCCAACGGAATCGCCGACCAGAACAAAGTCCACATGCGCATCCATGATCTGAGCCATCGGCGTGGTGTAACAGGTCAGGCTGACAATCGGCGCCCCGCCTTTGCGGGCAATGATATCCTCGGGCAACGGGGTCCGTTTTTTCGCTGTCGCACTCATGCCCGCCTCCTCCGCGCAACAATGTTGCGCAGATGTTTAACAGTCGCTGCACCGCAGAACCAGCGCTTTCTGTGCGGACACGATGCGCAGTCAGCGTAGCCCTTCCAGCCGATGGGTTTCAGCGTGGAAGTCGATCTCTGCCCGCGACGCTGCGGCGGATCCCTCCGGCCCTTTGCCCGGATGCGTGTAGATCGCCCCGACTGGTCCGATCTTGAACAACCACGCGCCGCCGTCCTTTGGGAAGGCACAGGTAAAGAGCAGCTCGCCATTCGGCCCCGGTCCCGCGTGTATTATGGTCAGCGTCGGCAGGACGTCCATGTCCGGAATGCGCGACTTCAAAAGATGGATTGCCGCGCCGACCTTCAACCGCTCGGCGGTTTCGATCGCGGTCTGGATTTCCGCCTGTGTGACATGCGCCAATCGCTCGCTCAGCTCATCGGGTCTGAACTGTCTGATATCATCCAGAGAGGCTTTGAATGGATCTTTGGGCATGTGGGAATTGTCGTGACGAATGCAGTCATAGAGGGTGACACCCTGCCCCTCGACAGGCACGGCAAATCGTGGCCCGCCAAGGCTTTGCACCTTAAACGCCATCTCTTGCGTCCCGTCGACATCCCGATAGCTTCCGTTGCTCACCCCAAGCAGGAAGTCGGCTTCACCGATGCGCCAACATCCCATGGATGCGCCGACGAGAAGCGGATTGGCAAAGCGCCCGACCGTTGCGGCACAGTCGATGATCGCATCGCGGCGGGCACGTTCGGGGTTGGCGTCAGCCAGGTCTTGCAAAGCGTCACCCCAATCCTCATCCGCCACCACCTCAAGCTGGGGATGCCCGGCGATCCAGCGTGCGATGAACGCTTGCAATGGCGTCTTTCTGTCCAATTGGAAAAACGGCTGATCAAGACGGCGGAGGCCGTCGGCGATGCCGCCCTCGAACCCCGTCTGCTGCGCCGCCTCTTCGGGATTGTCGCGGACCCATTTCTGAGCGGACCGGGCGAGGATCAGATAATCCATGGCCCCCATCGCCTTCAGACCCGTGACGACATCCTCGAAGGTGTCTTCGATCAGGGCGAGTGTGTTGTGCACGAACTGCGCATGCCCGCCGTTGTTCACCTGCGCGAGATAGTAATCGCAGTGAAAGGCCTGCAGCGCGGCGGGCGGGAGTTCGGTGCGCTTGTAGCGCCCTTCGCCCGTCATATGATTGGTGAACCGGACCACGGCCAGCACCAAGGGAGCGGGATCGTCCGGCAGCGCATCCATGGCAGATTGCGGCACAATAATGCGGTCCAGTTGCGGCGGCGGGTTGTTCGCCTCCGGTGGCCGGGCCGGTGGCTCCTGCGGCGGGTCGGACGGCGCGCCGCCCATCCGGGTTCCGCCCCCCGGTTTGCGATTTTTGAATGCCTCTGCGGACGCATCGCCGCTCAGGAACTGCTTCAATTTACCAAACATCCCTAAACTCTCCCAGACCGCGCGATGGTCGCATTAGCCGTTTCATAAACACCCGTGAGGGCACAACTTTGGCATGATACGGACAATTCGGTGCCGCCGGACGGTGGGAGATATGGCGGCAGGGCTTGATCCCTTTTCCAGTTGTGCAAAACTGCGGGCAAGCGGGACAAACCCCGCGCTGACAGGGAGTTCCCAGCCATGACCTTTCGCCTGACCCTCGCCGCCGCGCTGCTGTGCGGCACCACTGCCCTTGCGCAGCAAACCGATCTGACCATCGGGCTTCAGCTTGAGCCGCCGCATCTCGATCCAACAAGCGCCGCCGCCGGGGCCATCGATTCGGTGCTGTATTCCAATGTCTTCGAGGGGCTGACCCGGTTCATGGCCGATGGCTCCGTTGTACCGGGGCTGGCCGACAGCTGGGAGATCTCGGAGGACGGGCTGACCTATACCTTCCACCTGCGGGACGGCGTGACCTTCCACGATGGCACGTCGATGGACGCCGAAGATGTCAAGTTCACACTCGACCGCGCCCGCGCGGAGGACAGCCAGAATGCGCAGAAAGCGCTCTTTGCCGACATCGCATCCGTCGACGTCACGGACCCGAGGACTGTCACCATCACCCTCAGCCAGCCCAACGGCAGCTTCCTGTTCAACATGGCTTGGGGTGACGCGGTGATCGTCGCACCGGAATCGATCGAGACCATCAAGCAGACCCCGATCGGCACCGGCCCGTTCAAATTCGACAGATGGACGCAAGGCGACAGCATCCATCTGGTGCAGAATGACGCCTATTGGGGCGAGACACCGGCCCTGACCGAAGCGACCTTCAAGTTCATCTCCGACCCCACCGCCGCCTTTGCCGCCATGATGGCACAGGACATCGACGCCTTTGCCGGGTTCCCCGCGCCGGAAAACCTGATCCAGTTCGAATCCGATCCGCGATTCCAGGTGCTGACCGGCTCCACCGAGGGCGAAACCATCCTGGCGATGAACAACAAGCAGCCGCCTTTCGACAACATGAAGGTGCGCGAAGCGGTGGCCCATGCGATCAACCGTCAGGACATTATTGACGGCGCGATGTTCGGCCTTGGTACGCCCATCGGCACCCATTTCGCGCCGCACAATCCCGATTACGAGGATCTGACCGGTCTGTCCGCGTTTGATCCGGACGCGGCCAGGGCGATGCTTGCGGAGGCAGGCTTTCCCGACGGCTTCACGACCACGCTGAAACTGCCGCCGCCGTCTTATGCCCGCCGTGGCGGCGAGATCATCGCATCGCAGTTGCGCGCGGTGGGGATCGAGACCGAGATCACCAATCTGGAATGGGCGCAATGGCTCGAAGAAGTGTTCCGGGGCAAGGACTTCGGGCTGACTATCGTCTCCCACACAGAGCCCATGGACATCGGCATCTATGCCCGGCCCGACTATTATTTCCAATATGACAACCCGGCGTTTCAGGAGGTGATGACCACCCTGACGGCCACCACCGACCCGGCGGACCGCTCTGCCATGCTGAAGCAGGCCCAGGAGATCATCGCCAAGGACTACGTCAACGGCTACCTCTTCCAACTCGCCTATCCGACGGTCGCCGACGCCCGCCTCGAAGGCCTGTGGCAGAACCAGCCGACACAGGCCACGGACCTGACCGGCGTGCGCTGGACCGAATAACGAGATAAGACGGGCGGCCATTGACCTGCATCAAAGCCGCCCGCGCAAGCTCCGATTATATTCCATTTTATAAATGTATTCAGGAGCGCACGATGAAATCCCTTCTAACCTTTACCGCCGCCGTTGCCTTGCTCGGCAGCGCCGCGCTTGCCGGGCCGGTGGCTGACTACGAAACGCCGTTCCGCGAGGCCTACGGCACCTACCGCGCTGCGCTGTTTGGCACCAACGCGGGCAAGGCGGATGTTTCCGCAGGGGCCATCAACACGTTACAGGCACAGCTGAACACGCTTCTGGCCGAATACCGCGAAGTGCCGCCGCCTCAGTATGAGGACGACCCGATGTGGACCGCGTCAATGGACAGCGCCGCCGCAACCATCGACAAGGCCAAAGCCGAGATTGTCGAGGGCCGCCTGCCGGAGGCGCATGAGACGCTCGAAGCTTTCCGCGACATCATCGGCGATCTGCACACGCGCAACGGGGTGCTGACCTACTCGGACCGGATGAACGCCTATCACGCCGAAATGGAGCACCTGCTGGCAATTGACGTCACGGCGCTCGATTCGACCGGCATCGGGGAAATTCGGGAGAAGGCCGCTGTGTTGTCTTATCTCGCCGATGATCTGCTGGCCCATCCGCCATCGGAGGCAGAGGGCAGCGAAGAATATACAGGTCTTTCAAGAGCCTTCAGCACCTCAGTCGATGCTCTGTTATCAGCGGTTCGGAGCGCCGACGTTGCCGCAGTCAAGACGGCGATCGGCGGCCTCAAGGTGCCCTATTCGAAACTGTTCCTGAAATTCGGATAGGTACCAGCGGTCTGTAGGGCGGGGTTCCACCCCGCCTCCCCCGACGCTAGGCTCCCGTCATGAGCAATGCACATATCCCCGGCTTCATCGCCCACAGGGCCACGCCGAACGGCGTCGACATCGCCTATGAACGCGGCGGCGCCGGGCCGCCGGTTCTTCTGCTGCACGGCTTTCCGCAGACCCGCGCCATGTGGGCCGAGATCGCGCCCGCCTTGGCGCAGGATTTCACCGTCATCGCCGCCGACCTGCGCGGCTATGGCGACAGCGGTAAGCCGTCCGGGCTACAGAATTACAGCTTCCGCGCCATGGCGGCGGACATGGTCGCTCTCATGCACAGTCTGGGTTTCGGCCGGTTTCACCTGATCGGCCACGACCGGGGCGGTCGCACCGCGCATCGCCTTGCGCTCGACAGTCCGCAGGTCGTCCAAAGCCTCACCGTCATGGACATCGTGCCAACCCATCTCTTGCTTGACGATCTGACAAAGGATGTGGCCAAGGCCTATTACCACTGGTTTTTCCTGGCGCAGCCCGAGCCCTTTCCCGAACGGATGATCGCGGCCGATCCCGATGCATACTACGAATCCTGTCTTCTGGGCTGGGGCGCCGCGCAGCTGTCGGATTTCGCTCCGGATCAGCTCGCCGCCTATCGCGCCGCCTGGCGCGATCCCGGCTGCATCCGCGCCATGTGCGACGATTACCGCGCCGCGCTGGAGGTGGATTTTGCCCTCGACGCCGCCGATCTTGGCCGCCGCATCTCCTGCCCGGCCCTTGTGCTCTATGGAGCCGATGGCGCGATGGCCAAGGCCTACGACGTGCCGGGCACATGGGCCGATCGCCTGTCGATCATGCAAAGCGCCAAAATTCCCGGCGGCCACTTCTTCCCGGACCAATCGCCCGAACAGACCGCCCACGCCCTGCACGGCTTCCTCTCCGGTTTCGCCGACTGAGCCGCGCGGCGGCCCGTCAGGCCTTTCGCGCCAATGCCAGCTTTGTCATCCCTGGAATGAGCGGCGTGATCGACACGTCGGCAAAGCCCGCCCCGGCCAGCGCCTGCATCAGCCAAGCATCATCGAGCGAACGCGCCTCCGGCGTAAAGGCCGTGTGCTGCAACTGCCAGAGCGCCGTGTTCTTCGGCCCGGTGTGATCCGCATCCACGATGAAATCATGCAGCATCAGCCACCCACCCGTCTCCAGATGCGCATGCGCCCGCGCCAGCAGCCCGGCATGGGTGTGATCCGGCACCCCCGAAAACAGATAGGACGTCAGGATCGCATCCTGCCCCTCGGGCCAGTCCGCTTCGAGTGCATTGCCGTGACGATACTGGATGCGCGCGCTCAGTCCGGCATCGGCCACATAGGCCTCGCCGAGCTTGGCCACATTGGGAAAATCAATCACCGTCACGCCCAGATCCGGGTTCGCCCGCGCTAGCGTCATGGCAAAGGCTCCGGTCCCGCCGCCCACATCAAGCAGGCTGCGCGCCGCGCTCAGATCCACCTGGTTGGCCAAAGCCCGCGCCGGGGCGAGCGACCCGGCATGCTGGCTCTCAGAATACATCCGCGCCTCCTCCGGATCGGAAAACCACTGCTGGTAGGAGGCAATCTCTTCCGGCCCCAGCCGCCCGGCCAGCGCCTTTTCGATCTGGCTCATCAGCGGATACATCTGCCGCCCGACCTGAAGCCGCAGGTAATCGCCAAAGTCATATTTCGCGCCCTTGACCAGAAAGGCCTCCGCCGCTGCGGAATTGGCAAAGCCCTGCGCGCGCGCCTCCGTCAGGCCAAGCCCGGTCAACGCCGTCATCAAGGTGCTGCACCGCCCCTCCGCCAGGCCTGTCGCTTTCGCCAACTCCGGAAGCGTGCCATGCCCTTCGGACAGCGCCGTGAAGACTCCGAATTCCAGCGCCGCAAACAGCGCTTTTGAGCCCATGTAGCCATAGGCAATGTCAGAAATCTGCTCGGCTTCGGTCAACCCGGCCATGCGCACACCCTCTCAGTTTTTGATGCCCCACCCTACCAAGCACGGCCCGGGGCACAACCAATGCCCCCGGCTATGGCCCGAAAACCGTCCAACTTCGGGGGGTTGCCCGAAACATTGGCATCACGCGCCCTCTGGACCACCGCGAAAAGCCCGCCTAACGTAGCCGGATGCTGGCCTATCTGACCCGCCGTCTGACCTCCCTGATCCTCAGCCTGGCCGTGGCCTCGCTGGTGATTTTTCTCGTGGTCGAGGTCGCGCCGGGGGATCCCGCTTCCTACATGCTTGGCATAAACGCCCAGCCCGACACCATCGCCGCCCTGCGCAGCGAACTGGGTCTCGATGTGCCAAGGAGCGAACGCTACCTGACCTGGGTCAGCGGCATGCTCCAGGGTGATTTCGGCACCTCCTATACCTATCGCACCGAAGTGTCGGGCATGATCGCGGACCGGCTCTGGATCTCGCTGCCGCTGGCGCTCCTTGCACTGACGCTCTCGACGCTGATCGCCTTCCCGGCGGGCATCCTCGCCGCCTCGCGCCGGGGCAAACCCGCCGACATGGGGGTGATGGCCGCCACGCAGTTGGGCGTGGCGGTGCCGAACTTCTGGTTCGCCATGCTTTTGGTTCTTCTTTTTGCGATCAAACTGCGGGTCATGCCGTCCGGCGGCTTTCCCGGCTGGGACGAACCGCTCGCCGCGCTGAAGGCCCTGACGCTTCCGGCCGTTTCCCTGGCGCTGCCACAGGCGGCGATCCTTGCCCGTGTTCTGCGCTCCTCTCTGATCGACGCGCTTGCAGAGGACTACATCCGCACCGCCCGCGCCAAGGGCCTCACCCGCCGTCAGGCACTCTGGCGCCATGGACTACGGAATGCGCTGATCCCGGTTCTGACCATCATCGGCCTTCAGTTCTCCTTTCTGCTGGCGGGCGCCATCATCATCGAACAGGTCTTCTACCTGCCCGGACTGGGGCGGCTGATCTTCCAATCCATCTCACAACGCGACCTGATCGTGGTCGAATCGGTGGTCATGCTACTGGTCTTCGCGGTGATCGTGGTGAACTTCCTGACCGACCTCGCCTATGCGCTGGTCGACCCGCGACTGAGGCGCCGTGCATGAGGGCGCTGAACAAATCCCTGCTGCTGGGCGCGATGCTCACCGCCCTCTTCCTCGCCGCCGCGCTGCTGTCGCTGGTCTGGACGCCCTACGACACAGAAGCGCTCGTCATCGCCCAGCGCCTGAAACCGCCCAGCGCCGCGCATCTTCTGGGCACCGACCATTTCGGCCGTGACATCCTGTCACTGATCATGGCCGGCGCGCGCACCTCCATCGCCGTGGCGCTGGTTGCCGTGGGCATCGGCATGGGCCTTGGCGTCCCCCTCGGCCTCACCGCCGCCGCCCGGCGCGGCGGCTTCATCGACGAGCTGATCTCGCGCGGTAACGATCTGATCTTCGCGTTCCCGAGCCTCGTCATCGCCATCCTGATCACCGCGATCTTCGGACCTGGCGCGCTCAATGCCATCATCGCCATCGGCATCTTTAACATCCCCGTCTTCGCCCGGCTCAGCCGCGGCGCGGCGCTCTCGCTCTGGTCGCGCGACTTCATCCTCGCCGCCCGCACCGCCGGAAAATCGAGGGCCCGCATCAACGCCGAACACATCCTGCCGAACATCGCCAACCTGCTGATCGTGCAGGGCACCATCCAGTTCTCCCTCGGCATCCTCGCCGAAGCCGGCCTGAGCTATGTCGGTCTCGGTGCCCAGCCCCCGATCCCAAGCTGGGGCCGGATGCTCGCCGACGCGCAAACCATGGTCGCCCTCGCGCCGCATGTCGCCCTGATGCCCGGCCTCGCCATCGTCTTCATGGTGCTCGGCCTCAATCTGCTCGGCGACGGCTTGCGCGACAGCCTCGACCCCAAGCTCAAGGTGCTGCGCACATGACCCCCGCCCCTGCTTCTTCTCTGCGCAAATATCCTGGGGGGTCCGGGGGGCAACGCCCCCTGGCGGATCGTCCCGGCGCAGCCGGGGCGAAACCGCTCCTGCACATCGCGAACCTGTCGATCACCATTCAGGGCAACCCCGTCCTCAACGCCATATCCCTGAACCTGGACCCCGGTGAGATCACAGCCCTCACCGGCGAAAGCGGCTCCGGTAAGTCCATGACGGCGCTGGCGACCATGGGATTGCTGCCCGCCGCAGCGCAAGCCTCCGGCCGTATCCTGTTCGATGGCCTGGACCTTCTGAGCCAATCCGAAAAAGCGCTCTCGCGCGTTCGTGGGGCACAAATCGGCATGATCTTTCAGGAGCCGATGACCGCGCTCAACCCGCTGCAGACCATCGGCGCGCAGGTTTCCGAGACCCTGCGCATCCACGGCGCGGGCGGCAACATCGACGCGGCGGCCCGCGACACGCTCCACAAGGTCGGCCTCGATCAGCCGCTCAGCCGTTATCCGCACGAGCTCTCCGGCGGCCAGCGGCAGCGCGTCGCAATCGCCATGGCCATCGCCCTGCGCCCCGCTTTGCTCATCGCCGACGAGCCGACCACCGCGCTCGACGTGACCACACAGGCGCAGATTCTCGACCTGCTGAAATCACTGGTGAAAAGCGAAGGCATGGCGCTGATGATGATCACCCATGACCTCGCCGTGGTGGCGAATATGGCCGACCACATCGCTGTGATGAAAAACGGCGAGATCGTCGAGGCCGCTCCCACCGCCGAGCTCTTCGCGCAAATGCGGCACCCCTACACCCGGCAGCTCTTTGACGCCTCCCGGCACCGCGCCGACCTGCCCGAGCCTGCCCCCGGCGCGCCGCTTCTGCGCGTCGCAGGCGTCATCCGCGATTACCCCCTGCCGCGCAGCCGTCCCTTCGCCAAGCGCACCCACTTCCGCGCGGTCAGCGACGTCAGCTTCGACATGCGCGCCGGGGAACGCCTCGGCCTTGTCGGCGAAAGCGGCTGCGGCAAGTCCACCCTCACCCGCGCCATTCTCGGCCTCGAAGAGATCCAGCAAGGCGCCATTACCCTGAACGATGCCCCCGTCTTCACCCATGGCAAACCCAACCGCGCGGTGCAGCGGCAGATGCAGGTTGTGTTTCAGGACCCCTACGGCAGCTTCAACCCGCGCCACCGCGTCGCGCGGCTGATCACCGAACCGTTCCACCTGCTGGACGATCCGCCCTCCGGAGCCGCGCGGGAGCAGGCCATCGCAGAGGCCCTCACCGCTGTCGGTCTACACCCGGACGACCGGCACAAACACATCCACGCCTTCTCCGGTGGCCAGCGCCAGCGCATCGCCATCGCCCGTGCGCTCATCATCCGCCCGAAACTGATCGTCTTCGACGAAGCGGTCAGCGCCCTCGACGTGCGCGTCCGTGCCACGATCCTCGACCTCATGGCCCAGCTCAGCCGCGACTACGGGCTGACCTATCTCTTCATTTCCCATGACCTCAGCGTGGTGCGCTCGATCACCGACCGCGTTCTGGTGATGCAGAAGGGTCGGATCGTCGAACATGGCCCCACAGAGCGCGTCTTTGATGCGCCCGAACACCCCTACACCCGAGCCTTGCTCGCCGCCGCGCCAAAACTGCCTGACATCGGAGACATCCATGCTGCCTGACCTGCCGTTCGACCCGTCAAAAATGCTGATCGGCGGCGCATGGCTGCCTTCCCGGGACACGCTCGAACTCTCGAACCCCTCCACCACAGAACCGCTGTGCCGGACCGCCAAAGGCACCGCAGAGGACATCGACGCCGCGGTCAAGGCCGCCGAAGCGGCGCGGGACGGCGTGTGGGGGCGCACATCGGCCGCCGAGCGTGGCAGACTGCTGAACCACCTCGGGGCGCTGGTCTTGGATCATGTCGAGCCCCTTGCCACGCTTGAAGCGCTCGACGTCGGCAAACCGCTGACGCAGGCCCGCGCCGACGCCCTTGCGCTCGCCCGCTACTGCGAATTTTACGGCGGCGCCGCGGACAAGGTGCACGGCGCAACCATTCCCTATCTCGACGGCTATACCGTCTACACCCTGCGCGAGCCGCATGGCGTCACCGGACATATCGTGCCGTGGAACTACCCGATGCAGATCATCGGGCGCTCCGTCGGCGCGGCGCTGGCCATGGGCAACGCCTGTGTCTTGAAACCGGCAGAGGACGCCTGCCTCACCGCACTCTACTTTGCCTGGCTGGCACAGCAGGCGGGCCTGCCGGAGGGCGCGCTCAACATTGTGCCGGGGCTGGGCGCGGAGGCGGGCGCGGCGCTCGCGGGACATCCCGGCGTTCAGCACCTCAGCTTCACCGGATCGGTCGCCACCGGCGCCGCCGTGCAGATCGCCGCTGGCGCGAACGTGGTGCCGGTGACGCTGGAACTTGGCGGCAAATCCCCGCAAATCGTTTTCGAAGATGCCGATCTGGACGCTGCGCTGCCATTCCTGGTCAATGCAGGGCTGCAGAACGCGGGGCAAACGTGCTCGGCCTCGTCGCGAATCCTGGTGCACCTGTCACGCTTCGAAGAGGTGGCAAGCCGCATGGCTGACGCCTATCGCGCCAAGCGTATCGGCTCCGCCACCGACAACCCCGACATTGGACCGCTGATCAACGCAAGGCAAAAGGAGCGCGTCGAAGCCTTCTTCGCCCAAGCGGCTGACCTCCCCCTGATCGCGGAAACGCCCGCCCCAAGCGGCCCCGGTCACTTTGTGCCCGCGCGTCTCTACGGCCCGGTCGCGCCAGACCACCGTTTAGCACAGGACGAAATCTTCGGCCCGGTGCAAGTGTTGATTCCGTTCGAGACCGAAACAGAAGCGCTCGAAATTGCCAATGGCACCGACTATGGCCTTGTCGCCTCGGTCTGGACGGAAAACGGCGCGCGCCAGATGCGTCTGGCCCGCGCGCTGCGAGCGGGACAGGTTTTCATCAACAATTACGGCGCCGGGGGCGGTGTCGAGCTGCCGTTTGGGGGCACCGGCAAAAGCGGACATGGCCGCGAAAAGGGCTTTGAGGCGCTTTATGGCTTCTCAACATTGAAGACCGTTGCCGCGATGCATGGGTAGAGTCCGGACGCCAGAGGCGTTTCGCCGCGCTGGCGCGCGTCGACCGGTGCGCCCTTCCCGCGTCCCGCAAATGGCATGGAAGAATGGTATACCAGAATCCGCTGGACCTTGCGTCTGCCGCTCGTCAAGGTGCGGGGCAAGGGAGGACATCACATGAGATTTGACAACCGAAAAGCGGTGATTACCGGTGGCGCATCGGGCATCGGCCTCGCTATCGCCCGGCGCATGGCCGACGAAGGCGCGACCGTAACGCTTTGGGACGTAAGCGCCGACAAGCTCGCTGATGCGGCGGCCGGTGGCCTGCGCCCGCGCCAGATCGATGTGACAGATGCCGCCGCCGTCGAAGCTGCCATCGCGGAGGATGCCGACGCCATGGGCGGGCTGGATACGCTGGTCTGTTCCGCCGGGATCACCGGGCCGAACACCACGGTCATCGACTACCCGCTGGACGATTGGCACCGGGTGATGAACCTCAATCTCAACGGGCTGTTCTACTGCAACAAGTTCGCGGCGGCGCTGATGCGGCCCAATAGCTTTGGCCGGATCGTCAATATAGCGTCAATCGCCGGCAAGGAGGGCAATCCGAATGCCTCGGCCTATTCCACGTCGAAGGCGGCCGTGATCGGTCTGACCAAATCGCTCGGCAAGGAGCTTTGCGATACACAGATCACCGTGAATGCCGTAGCTCCCGCCGCTGTCGAGAGCCCGATCTTCGATCAGATGACGCCTGAATTCATCGCCTTCATGAAATCGAAAATCCCGATGAACCGCTTTGGCACGCCGGATGAAATCGCTGCAATGGTCTGTTGGCTGGCCTCCTCCGAGGCGTCTTTCACCACTGGCGCCGTATTCGATCAATCCGGCGGGCGCGCAACCTATTAAAGGAGACCAATCATGCGACTGGAGGGAAAATGTGCCATCGTCACCGGGGCCGGATCAGGCTTTGGTGCGGGCATCGCGCGGCGCTTTCTGAACGAAGGCGCGCAGGTCATGGTCGCCGACATTCGTGAGGATTACGCCCGCGGCGTGGCCGAAGAATACGGCGGAATTGCCCATACGGTGAATGTCGCCGATGGGGCGGGCGTCACGGCGATGATCGACCGCGCCATAGAGGTCATGGGACAGGTCGATATCCTCGTCAACAACGCCGGGGTGACGCATTTGCCAGCGCCCATGGAAGAGATCACCGAAGAGGACTTCGACCGGGTAATGGCCGTCAACTGCAAGTCCATCTACCTGTCGGCCAAGGCCCTCGTCCCGCATATGAAAGCGCGCGGCAGCGGCAATATCCTCAACATTTCCTCCACCGCCGGTCTCTCGCCGCGCCCCAATCTCAACTGGTACAACGCCTCCAAAGGGTGGGTGAACACGGCGACCAAAACCATGGCCGTCGAACTCGCGCCCTTTGGCCTGCGGGTCAATGCGCTGAACCCGGTCGCGGGAGAGACGCCGCTGCTCAAGAGCTTCATGGGCGAGGACACCCCGGAGATGCGCGCGAAATTTCTCTCGACCATCCCTCTGGGCCGCTTTTCCACCCCCGAAGACATGGCCAACGCCGCGCTTTACCTGTGCTCGGACGAGGCCAGCATGATCACCGGGGTTTGCATGCAGGTCGATGGAGGTCGGTGTATTTAGGCGCGGAATGCCGCATATTGTCCGGATGGCGCAGAGCCGCAGTTTTGCTCGCAACCCTGCCGACGCTGCGCTCACATCTTTCCCGGGCAGGAACGCAGCACCAAAGACTGGACAAACCATGCCGCCGGGGCAACGCTGGCCCTGATCCCAACAGGAGACCACCATGCGCCCCGGCCCGAAGAACCTGATCACCGATGTGCCCGGCCTCAAGGTCGGGAATGCCTCTGACGAGGCGCTCAAATCCGGCACCACGGTGCTCACCGCCGAACAGCCCTTCACCGCTTCGGTCTGTGTGATGGGCGGGGCGCCAGGCACGCGCGAAACGGACCTTCTGGCCCCCGACAAGACAGCTCCCGGTGTCGATGCCCTCGTCCTCTCAGGCGGCAGCGCCTTTGGCCTCGCCGCCGCACAGGGTGTCATGGACGCGCTCCACCGCAGCGGACGCGGCTTCCCGGTGCTCTCCGCCCGCGTCCCCATCGTCCCCGCCGCGATCCTCTTCGACCTGCTGAACGGCGGCGACAAGGATTGGAGCCAAAACCCCTACCCCGATCTCGGACAAAAGGCTCTGCAGGCTGCCGCCGAAGACTTCGCCCTCGGCTCGCACGGCGCGGGCAGCGGTGCACAAACAGCGCAACACAAGGGCGGTCTCGGCTCTGCAAGCGTGATCCTGGACGATGGCACAACGGTCGGGGCCCTCGTGGCCGTCAACCCGATGGGCAGCGTCACCACCCCCTCGGGTCGCCACTTCTGGGCCGCCAACGCCGAGATGAATGCGGAATTCGGCGGCCTCGGCCCCGATCCCGCCGTCGGCTTCCACCAGCTCCCGCCAAGCCGGAAACTCGCCGCCATGGCCAGCCTCGGCAACACGACCATTGCCATCGTTGCCACCGACGCAGCACTCGACAAGGCCCAATGCCACCGCATGGCCACCGCCGCGCACGATGGCATGGCCCGCGCCGTCCAACCCGCGCACAGCCCGCTTGATGGCGATATCGTCTTCGCCACCAGCACCGGTGCGCGTACCCTCGACGCCCCGGAGGTCCTGCTGCCGATGATCGGCCACGCCGCCAGCCTCTGCCTCGCGCGCGCCATTGCCCGCGCGGTCTGGGAGGCCAAGCCAGCTCCCGGCGATACCCTGCCAACGCTCAGACAAGACCTCGGGACCTGAGCCCGAGACCCCCGGCTTCTTCTCTTTCCAAATACTCCGGGGGAGTCCGCAGGACGGGGGCAGCGCCCCCAGCCGCGCCTTACCGCAGCTTGGGCGGTTTGTCGGGGTCACTGCCCGGCGCGACGTGCTCCACCCTCTGTGGCACCTCCGGCTCCGGCAAATCAAAGCGCAGCGCGACCCCGGCGAGCTGCGCCGCCAGTGGATCGTTGTCCGCCAGAAAAGCCACGTCGAGCGTGCCGGCCTCCAGCCCCGAAAAAACCAGGGCTTCGTTGATCGCCTGCGCCAGCGCCGCCTCGGCACCGGGCACCGCGCCGGTCAACCCGAGCAAATGCCCGCGCGCGCCCCCCTCATAGGTCACCTCAGCAAGATAAGCCTTGCGCGCCAACCCAGCCGCGCTGGCCAGCTTGGTGTCCAGCGCCGTCAGCAGAGCTTCCGGCAGGCCGCGCGGCGCGGCGAGGCTCTCGGGACGGGCTTCGTCTTCGGACGGAGCATGATCCAGCGTCTCGACAAGCCACCCCATGGCCGAGGACGGAAGTAGGATCGAGGAAGGCGCCTGTTCGAGGTTCAACGCCAGCCCGATCCCCTGCCCGGCCAGCATCCGTGCGAGAACACGCCCGGACAAGCCCACATAGGGCACCGGGCGACCTGCGAATCCGGACAAGCGTTCTTCGAGATCGAAGCCAAGGACGAATTGCGCGTCCTGCACCTCGAAGACCTCCGGGGAGACAACCTCGCCCTTCGGCTCTTCTGTCAGCATCACGAACAGCTCCGCATCCGCGAGACGCTCATAAAAGCGCAACCGCGCGGCATCATCTGCGGGGGCGGCCTCCATTGCCGCATGCGCGGCATCAATCGGGGTCATCATCGTGCATCACCTCCGCAACGCGGGCCCGAAGCACCGGCAAGAGCTCGGCTTCGAACCAGGGGTTTTTCTTCAGCCAAGCGGTATTGCGCCAGGACGGATGGGGCAAGGGGATGACCTGTGGAAGATGGTCGCGCCACCGCTTTACGGTCTCGGTCACGCCACCCGCACCGGGAATATGATACTTCTGCGCATAGCCGCCCACGGCAAGCGTCAGCGCGATGTTCGGAAACTGCGCCAGCAGCGGCGCCCGCCAAGTCCGGGCACAGACCGGCGGCGGTGGCAGATCGGCGCCCTTGCGGTATCCTGGAAAGCAAAAGGCCATCGGCAGGATCGCCACGCGGCGCGCATCACAGAACGCTTCATTTTCAAGCCCCAACCAATCCCGCAGCCGATCGCCCGACGGGTCCGTGAACGGCAGGCCGCTGTCATGCACCCGCGCCCCGGGCGCCTGCCCTGCAATCATCAACCGCGCGGAGGGCGCACCGCGAAACACCGGGCGCGGCGTATGGGCGGTTTCGGTCTGAGCAAAGCGTTCCGCACAGAGGCGGCAGGCGCGGATGGACGCGGACAGATCGGACATGGGGGCAAACTAGTGCAAAGCGCAGGGTCTTGCAGCACCCTCGGCGCCGTCAAAACCTGATGGGAGGCGTTTTTTCAGACGACGCGGCCCTGTCACACTGGGAATTCGGGGCGAAAGACAGCCTGGAACAGCACACCGCAGAACTGTTCACATCTCACCGTGCAGTCAGTGGCACGCGTTGTTTTTGTTTCCAGCCAAGGCCATAATGTGAACAAATTTAACCCGTAGCTAATTTTAAACCCCGATCGGGGCAGTGTGTGTGGGTAGAACCTGGGGCAACCCAAATGCTTGAATTCGACATGGTCAGCAAGTCCTTCTGGACCGGCACCCAGCGCAAGGTGATCCTTGACCGGGTGTCCTTCCGTGTTGAACTCGGCGAATCCTTGGGCATTCTCGCTCCCAATGGCACCGGAAAAACGACCCTGATCAAGATGATGGCCGGTCTCGAAAAGCCGGACGAGGGCGAAATTCGCCGGGGCTGCCGCATTTCCTTTCCGCTGGGCTATATGGGCGGCGTGATCTCCAAGATCAGCGCACGCGAAAACGCCCGCTACATCGCGCGGCTCTACGGGCTTGACCCCGATTACGTCGAAAGCTTTTGCCGTTGGCTTTGCGGGCTGAACGAGTACTTCGACCAACCCATCGGCACGTACTCCTCCGGCATGCGCGCGCGGTTTACCTTTTCGTTGATGCTGGCACTGGATTTCGACATGTACCTGATCGACGAGGGCATGCCGAATTCCACCGACGTGGATTTCAACCGCAAGGCTGGCGATGTGCTGGCCGAACGCCTGCGCACCACGACGATCATCATCGTCAGCCATCAAGCCAATATCCTGGAAAAATTCGCCAGAAAAGCCGCCGTCCTGATGGATGGGCGACTGCATATGTTCGAAACCTTGGAAGAAGCGAAGCAGCTCTATGACTACGAAACCCAAGGCTAAGAAATTCCGCATCCGCCGCGATCCTATCGACGGCGCCGATGCCACCGCACCCAAAAATCCCGCCCCTGCGCCGCAGGCCGAAGGCTCGCGCTCCGCTGCCACGCACCCAAGTCCCCCCGCAGAAGCAAAGACACCGCCGCCGCCAGAGGCAACGACCGCGCGCCGTGGCCAGGTCGACAGCGCACGGCAAGTCGCGGGCGAGACGGATATCGACGCTATTCGCCGCGAGGGCCTAACCGGTCGGCAACTGCGCATGGCCCGCCGCGTTGCGCAGAAAAACGGCCTCGCCCCGACCTCCGATTTCGACGCTGTGCGCCTTCTGCGCGCCCGCGGCATTGATCCGTTCCAGCGCGCCAGCACCCTGGAACTCGTCGTCGCCGAAAACGAGACCAAAACCGCGCGCGCCCCTGCACCCTCCCCCGCCGCCCAGCCCAAACCGAACGGCCAGGTGCAGCTCCCGCAGACCGTCGCGGTCGAGAAAAAGCCGCAACTGCCATCCACCGACACCATTAGCCCCGCCGAACGCCGGGCCGCCGAGATCCTGCAAATCCAGAAGGATCTCGCGAACCGCCGCCGCAAGAAGATGCTGCTTCTTCTCACGCGCCTGGCATTTTTCGTTGGGCTCCCGACGCTCATTGCGGGCTATTACTTCTATTTCGTCGCAACACCGATGTACTCGACGAAATCCGAATTTCTGATCCTCAAGGCAGAGAGCGCCGGAGGCGCCATGGGCTCGCTTTTCTCCGGCACGCAATTCGCCACCAACCAGGATGCCATCGCCGTGCAGAGCTACCTGACGTCGAAGGACGCGATGCTGCGCCTCGATCAGGACGTCGGCTTCAAGGCCCATTATACGCAGGATTTCATCGACCCGATCCAGCGCCTCTCTGACGAACCATCCAACGAAGAGGCCTACAAGCTCTACAAGAAGAACATCGAAATCGGCTACGATCCGACGGAGGGCGTGATCCGGATGGAAATCATGGCCGCCGACCCCGAGGTCGCTGCCGAATTTTCCCGTGCGCTGATCGGCTATGCAGAGGAACGGGTCGACACCCTCTCCCTTCGCAAGCGCTCCAATGCCGTGAAAGACGCCGAACAGGGGCTGATCGACGCGGACGTCGCCCGCCGCGAAGCGCAGGAAATGCTGGTGCGCCTGCAGCAGGACGGCAACATGGTCGACCCGCAGGGCCGCATCGCAGCGCTTCGAACACAGATCAACACCTACGAAATCCAGCTTCAGGAAAAGCGTCTGCAACTGCAGGCCCTGCTTGACAACTCGCGTCCGAACCGCGCCAAGGTCGAAGGCGCTCAGGGGGACGTGCGCCGGCTCGAAGCGCTTCTGGTCGAACTGAATGGCGAGATGACCTCGGCCACTTCCGGCGAAGGCTCTCTGGCGGAGAAGGCCGTGCAGATCCGTTTGGCCGAAGCCGACCTCGCCACGCGCGATTTGATGCTTCAAACGGCGCTCGAACGGCTGGAACAGGCCCGCCGCGACGCGGACACGCAGGCACGTTACCTGACCACATCCGTGGTCCCGGTGGCCTCCGAGGATCCAAGCTATCCGCGCAGTTTCGAGAACACCATTCTGGCTTTCCTGATCTTTTCGGGGGCATACCTGATGGTCTCGCTCACCGCTTCGATCCTGCGCGAACAGGTGTCCAGCTAGGATCAGGCCTTCGTTCCATTTACGGACAGGCGCGGGTGATCCGGGCCAAGGTGACAGTGGAAAGCAAGATGACCGGGGTTCCGTCGTGGCGTTTGCCTCTCAATCGCCCGAACACTATACTGGATCCTTATTTTTCGCTGCCCTTTTCTGGGGCGGAGCGCATGCGAAGCGGGCGGGCTGGCGGTTCAAAGCATGACGGCCACCAAGCTGCTGTGTCTGCCCCCCGGCTTCCAGGCCCACTGTTGAGACGAATTAGAGCGTGCAACACGGCGCGCGCCGCTGCCTTTGGCCCGTCTTCTTCCCATGAGCGACTTAATCCTGACCACCGCTGCGCGATTGATAAGAAGCCGAGGCACGGTCAACGACAATCAGCGCCCGACATAGCGGCAAACAGGACCACCGCCCACGCAAAGCGTTCATGATGGAGGCCGTGTCAAACAGCGCACGAAACATATCAGACGGACCTGTTCAACGGTCGCTCGTGATTGCGTCAAACCCGAATTTCGGAGCGCGCGGTCCGAAACCGGCACCAAACCCCGTGGCAGAGCGCGCCAAGTTCCTTTTTCCTATACGGCACACCTCATTCGCTTAATTGTTTGCACAGGCATAGAAATCGGCTTGCACCTGCCCTGCAGCATTTGCTAAAGGGGTCGACGGAGAGGTGGCCGAGTGGTCGAAGGCGCACGCCTGGAAAGTGTGTAGGCGGGAGACCGTCTCGAGGGTTCGAATCCCTTCCTCTCCGCCACTTGCACATTGCAAACCCGAAAACAGGTCCCTCGCGGGGCCTTTTTCTTTATGTGCCAAAGGGGTTTGCAGGGACCATTCGCCCTTCTGAGACGGCCCACCCGCGCGAGATCGGTCTCTGAACGCCCATCGTCTCTTTCCACCCTCCCCTCGCTCTCGGCGAGACGGGTTCAAAACCCCCATAGATTTCAACGAACTGATCGGATCGCATTGCGCCCGTGTTTCGCTGGTTCCGGGTTGTCTCAAAGCAGACGGAGACGCGACACGGGGGGCGTGGTGGTTGGTATGTCTTGGGAGTTTTGCGCGAAGTCTCTGATGACAAACGCAGTTACGGCCCCTAGCCTGGCGCAATGTCAAACGGGCCTTCGACAGATCAAGCGAACGACCTGAACGTCGGGGTAATCCCCCCCGATTTTAAGGGGCTGCAAACGTAGAATTTTCTCGGCAAGATGAACGAGGAGATTTCGAATG
>NZ_JBLZMW010000023.1:0-49433 GCF_048553275.1 Pacificoceanicola niger | reverse complement strand
GCGCCGGGAATGGTTTGCAAAAGGCTCTGCAGCAGCGTCGATCCGGACCGACCGTAGGTGACGATGAACAATGTCCCCTTCAGTCTGTTTTCGACCCCTTCTCCGGCGGGCTTGATCATGCGGTGTGCTCTCCTGTGAACATCATTATCCTAACGGGTTTCGCCCGCGATGACAGGGGCGCCGGACGCCTCCGCCCCAGCGCGGTAATGCGCCATGAGATCGGCCAGATGCGCCTGCATCTCCACCGGGGCACTGGCGCCGCGCCAGTAGGCCTCCATGTCGATCTCGCCCTGCAACAGCGCCCGGATGCGATCGTGAAACGCCGCCACATCCCCGGCGGCAAAGGTCATCTGCGGGCAGTTCCCCAATTCGCGGGCCCCGCCGATGTCGGCGCAGAGCAGCGGGATATGCCGCGCGTGCATCTCGATGGCCACCTGCGGCAGGTTGTCATGCCAGAGCACCGGGATCAGCCCCACGTCGACCTCGGCCAGCAGCCTGTCGAGATCGTCGTGGCTGTAGCCATCCGCATGGGTCAGCCCGGCGAGGCGCCCCGACAGCTGCGACAGCCGGTCCATGGTCGCCCGGTCGCTGCGCTTTGCCGCCACTTCCAGACGCAGCCGCGAGGCCAGCTCAGGCGGCATGGTCTCAAGCGCGTTCAGCAGGAAATAGAACCCCTTGTCCCGCCGCATATAGCCGAGATAGGCCAGCCGCAAAGTCCCGTCCGAGGCCATGGGAAAGATCCGCGGCGCGGTGTCATGCCAGGCGGCGGCTTCGCGCGTGCCGATGTAGCTGCTGTGCAAAAGCGTCTCTGTTACGCCGAAACCCTGCGCCAGACGGCAAACGGCGTCGGAGACCCCGAGCACGGCATCACAGGTGTCGTTGATCAGCCTCACGATCTCGGCGCGCCGGGCCGCGAAGGGGGCGCCATCCGGCGGGGCCATGGGACGCAGCTGCCCCGGCTTGCCCCCCCGGCGCAGGCGGCGGACTCCGCCCTGCCCCTTGAGCTTGCGCAGCAACCGCGCCCCGCGCCCGCCGATCCGCATGGTCCAGCGATAGGCCTGGTCAAAGGCCCAGGTGCCCGGTGTCAGCCCGGCCAGCCGCAGCCGGTAGCCCAGCCCTCCGGACAGGCGCATGTGACGCGGGTCATGGACATGCGGAAGGCAATGCACGCATTTGCGCCCCGCATCGAAATCCCCGCAGATCTCGCGCTCCTGATGCCAGAGGTTCACCTGCGGGCAAAACGGATAGTAGTTGTGCAAGGACAGGATCACCCGCATCTTCGGCCACGCCCCGCAGCGTTCCAGCACCTTCGCCGGCAGCCCTTCGAGCGTGTTGAAATGGATCACGTCATAGGGGCCGGTCCTGGCGATGAAATCGGCAAAGACCTCTTCGGTGGGTGTGTCGCTGACCTGCGCGGCGCTGCCATAGCCATGATGCGCCGGCGCCAGAGCCGCCGAGTTGATGATCTCGAAGCGGCGCGCGCGATCCTCGTTTGGACCATGGCGGAGCGGCTCCCAGCGGGGCGGCCCGCCGCGCGGAAAATCATAGGAGACCCCAGAGCACAGGAAACTGGCCTCGACCCCCGGCTCGCCCGCCAGCGCCCGCATCAGGTTGCGCTGATAGACCGAGACCCCGCCGCCCCGGCGCTCTTCATCCAGGTAATCCACCCAGTTGTAATAGAGAATGCGCACGATCAGCCGCCCTGCCCGTCCGGCCCGCCCAGCCGTGCCTCCAGCGCGTCGACACGGTCCCTGAGTTCGACCATGCGTTTGTGCAGGCTCTCGCGCTGCATGTTCTGCTCGCGCAGGAGCGTGGCCAGGACAAAGCCCAGCTCACCGCGCCACGGCTCTTCGGGGCGCGGCAGGTCGTTGTAGAAGGCCTCGATGTCGACGTCGCAGCCCGGCAGCGCCTGCAGCCCGGCAAGCCCCGTCTTCACCTCGTTGATCACCGCCGCAAAGCTGCGCGCCCCGTCGGCGATCTCCGCGTCCTGTTTCTCCAGCATGTCCCCGGCGCGCTTCTCGATCCAGGGGCGCAGGTTTTTCGGCACATCCGCAAGGTGCAGCGCCCGCGACAGTTCGAGCAGGCGGTCGTCCTTGCGCGGGTTGACGTCCTCCTCGGGCTTGAACCAGGCCCGCCGCCCCGGCGGCTTGTCGTAATCGAAACCGATCAGCGGCAGGAAATCGCGGAACAGCCCGCCATCGCGGCGAAAGCCCTCGCGGTAATGCCGCACGGTCACCGCCTCGGGGCCAAAGATCTCGGCCCAGGGCCTGAGCGCCAGGGCGTAATCGTAATGCACCGGCTCCATCACCTGGCACACCGCGCGGTTATAATCGCTGGTGGCCGCGCTCATCTTGACCATCTGGTTGTACCACGAACGCAGATGCGCATCCGGGCTGCGCAGATAGGCAATGATGCGGATGTCGATCCGGCCCCGGGCTTCGTCCACAATCGCCTTGAGCCGCCCGGCCGCCGCCGGATAGGCGCCAAGACGCATGAACTCCTCGGAGCTGATCAGCACCCGCTCCGCCGGGCTCGCCTCGACCGTATCGAACAGCCGCGCCCAGAGCGTTTCGGGGTCGATCGGGTGATTGTAGCCATGCATCAGCGTCCGGACCCCGGCGGCGCGATACAGCGCGAAGGCGAACATCGAATGCTTGTAATTGTGCTGGTGCAGCTCGGCGTAATCGACCCCGTGGCGGCGCATTTTCCTGGCGTTGTGAGCCAGAAAGACCTGAAGCGCAGTGGTCCCCGTCTTGTAGTGCCCCACATGGATGAAAAGGGTTTTACGCTGGCGCATCGGCTCCGGGTCTCATGATCACATCCGGGCGCGGGCCGACCCGGGTTCACGCCTTATGGCGGAGCCCGCGCCGCGTTTCAAGCGCGCTTCCTGGGGAGGCGAAAAGCCGCGCTCCCGCCGCATTTTCCGGCGTTTCGCCTGCGAAATCCCCCGCCGCTCAGCGATCCCGGATCACCGTCAGATGCGCCTCGACCGCCTCTTCGATGTCCTCGAAGTAATACAGCTTGCCTTCGGTCAGCAAAATCCCGGCGTCGCAGAACTCGCGCATCTGCCCCATGTCATGCGAGACGAGGATGGCGCTGGCGTTCTTCACCCGGTCGGCGAAATACTTCTGGCTCTTGGCGCGAAAGGCGGCATCGCCCACCGCCGTCGCCTCATCCACCAGGTAGGTGTCGAAGCGGATCCCCATGGACGCCCCGAAGGTCAGCCGCGAGCGCATGCCCGACGAATAGCTGCGCACCGGCATGTGGAAATGCTTCCCCAGCTCGGCGAAATCGGCCACGAAATCCACCAGCTCATCGGAATCCACACCATAGATCCGCGCGATGAAGCGCACGTTCTCCGCCCCCGTCAGCTGACCATGGAAGGAGCCGGAAAACCCCACCGGCCATGAAATCGTGCCATCGGAGATCACCTCCCCGGTATCGGGGCGCAGGGTGCCGGCGATGATCGACATGAGCGTCGACTTGCCCGCGCCATTGCGCCCCAGCAGCCCCAGCGATTTGCCGGTGGGCAGGGTGATGTTGAGGTGGTCGATCACCACCTTGCGCTCGCCGCGGACCCAGTAGCTCTTGCTCAGGTTGTCGAAGCGGATCATCGGCGCGCCCCTCTGCTTACCGGCGGTCCCGGATCGAATAGTAGACCAGCGCACAGATCGACCAGACCAGAAGCAGGAACACACCGGACAGGGCCGAAATGGTCAGCCGCTGAGGATATTCACTGCTCTGGGCGCGGGTCGGCTGCACATAGGTGGCAAGATAGCGGCTCTGGCGCGAGGCCTTGGCGCGCGCCACATCCACCGCCGCCAGGGAGGCGCGATAGCTTTCCTCGGCAAACTCGCGGTCCACCACCAGCCCTTCGTATTCGGCAATCAGTGTCGGATAATCCTCGCCATCGACGCCGTTGGAGGTGGTATCGGAGGTAAAGGCGCGGCGCTCTTCGGCGATGCGGTTGCGGATCGCCTCGATGCGGCGGCGGATCTGGGTGATGCGGGGGTCGTCCTCGTTGGTCTGCTCGCGGAGCAGATCAAACTCGATCAACGCCGAGGCAAGCTGCTGCTGCAGCCCGTTCATCACCCCCATGCGCCCCTGCAGGTCGGCGCCGGGATCGACGATGGTGGTGCGGGTGCGGAAGCTGGTCAGCGCCTCGCGCGCCTGTTTCAGACGCGCCACCGCCTCGTCAAGCTCGACCTCGGCATAGCGCATGGCATCCTCACGCGCCTGATCGTTCAGCGCGTTGATCATCTGCTGCCCTTCGAGGATGATCTCCCGGGCGATCTGCTGCGCCGTGTCCGGATCATAGGCAAGAACCCGCACATCCATCAGGCCGGACCCCTGGTCATAGGAAATCCGCACGATCCGCTGCCAGTATTCCTCCAGCTCCTCAAGCGTGGCATCGGGGCTGAGCGCAAAGACCGGGTCCGAACTCCAGTAGCTGCTGTAATGCGCGCGCAGGCCGACCTTGTCGTCGATGCTCTGCACCAGGGCCTGGCTGAGGATGAATTCATAAAGGATGTCGCTGTCCGAAGAGGTGCTCGATCCCGCCAGCTGCGCCAGCCCGCCAAGCACCGCCGAGGCGCCGCTATCCTCTTCCTGCCGCACGGTAAACCCGGCCGTCGAGGCATATTGATCCTCGGCCACGAGCCACATGTAGAGAAGCACCAGAAGCAGCGGGATCACCACGACCAGCCCAAAGGACAGGGCCAGCCCCCAGTGCCGCCGCTTCATGCGCGCCGGCGGCGCCATGGGGCGCACGGGGCCCGGCGGTGTCCAGGCTCCTTTCGGCTTTGCGGGATTGGGAGCCTGACCGGCCGGAGCCGGCTTGGGCGCGGCAACCACGGGCTTGGGCGCGTTTGGCCCTCCACCCTGTGATGCATCATTCATGAGGTTCAACAATAAGCTGTTTTGATTTCCCGCCGACTTTTACATAGTGCAGAGCTGAATGCCAATATCGGAACCACACCATGTCCACGCCTCCCCCCCTGCTCGCGCCGCAAAGACCCCGGGCCCGGGCCAGACGGTCCTTCGGCAGTTTCCGTGCGATTTCGGCTCTGATCCTGCGCGAAATGGCCACGCGATACGGCAACTCGCCCGGTGGCTACCTCTGGGCGATCCTTGAGCCGATCGGCGCGATCGTGGTCATGGCCATGGCGTTTTCGCTGCTGATCCGCAATCCGCCGCTCGGCAACAACTTCATCCTGTTCTACGCCACCGGCTTCATGCCGTTTCAACTCTACCAGAGCGTTTCGTTCATGACGAGCAACGCGCTGAACTTCTCGCGCCCGCTGTTGCAGTATCCGGCGGTGACATGGGTCGATGCGATCATGGCGCGGATCATCCTCAATGCGCTGACCGGCGTGCTGGTCACGCTGATCGTGCTCTCGGTGATCCTGATCGCAACCGACAGCAAGGTGCTTCTGGATCTGCCGCCCGTGCTCAATGCGATGGCCCTGGCCATTCTCCTCGGGGCCGGGGTCGGCACGTTGAACTGCGTGCTCTTCGGCCTGTTTCCGGTCTGGAGCCAGATCTGGGCGGTGTTGAACCGGCCCCTGGTCATCGCCTCGGGCGTCATCTTCCTCTTCGATGACCTGCCCCCGCTGATTCAGGATATCCTGTGGTGGAACCCGCTGGTGCATGTCATCGGCGAAATGCGGGTCGGCTTTTATCCCACCTACCGCGCCGATTACGTCTCTCTCGCCGTGCCCGCGTTCTTCGGGATCATCACCCTGTTCTTCGGCGTGCTGCTGCTCGGCCGCCATCACCGCGACCTGCTGAGCAACGGCGGCTAAAGCGCCACCCGGACGACCCCTTCAAGCGGGGCCAGGACAGGCACCCGATTTATGCACCGGGTCTGTGATCCGTTTTTGCGGAGGTTTGACCACGGGTGCGTGTTCTATGAGTTGTGCGCCGCCCCTCCCCTGAAAACGTCGAGTTACTGAAGATTGAGCGGGCTTAATATGCATCGGCCATAGGTTGATACTCTGTCAGCTCGGAAGCATAGTCGGAACTATCGCCTAACAGTAATCTCCTGCGGATGAGCTAATGAAACTCGACAAAGACTATTACGCCTGCGCCATTGATCATGTCACCAGTTACGGCGACACAGACATCTTCCCGTTTCCGTTTGAAATTAAGTTCCTAGCAGATCGTCGAGACAAAATTGTGGATCAACTTGGTGGGCTTGATCTTTCTCAGTATCATCCGATGAGCTTAGTTGAGACGCTTGTACCAAAATCGAAATTCGGCTTTCGGACGGCTCATCAACCGTTTCCACTTGACACGGTTGTATACACATCGCTCGTGCTCAGCATCTTTGATGCCGTCGAAGCAGGACGCGATCCTAAAGAAAACAATCGCGCTTTCTCATACCGTAAAACACCGGGCCTCGACCCCAGCCTTTTCCACCCTGATCGGAGCTACCGAAATTGGCTCGATATTATCCAAGGAAAGATCTTTTCGACCGAGTACAGCCATGTCATCCGAACAGATATTTCTGATTACTACTCGAGGATTTATCGGCATCGACTTGAGAACATCCTAGAAAGCCTGTCTGGGGAACGACGGGTTGTCAAAAAAATTGAAGGCTTCATATCAGACTGGCGAAGCCGCCAGTCTTTCGGCCTACCTGTTGGCAGCAACGCATCACGACTGCTAGCCGAAGCGGCCCTCAACGATACAGATATGGGTTTAATTTCCGAAGGCTACGAACATACAAGATACGTTGATGACATGGTCATTTTCATCAGAAAGGGCCAAGACCCTTATGCGGCTCTGGGTTATCTGGCGAAGCAATTATCGGAGAATGAAGGCCTCAGCCTAAACATTCAGAAGACCAAAATTCTTACTTGGGATGACTTTGTCGAATCCTTGGGTGCACCCGAAGCAGGTGATGACGATGCAAAGGAAGTGTTCGCCACAGAAAAGCTTTTCTGGGCTGCCTACGGCCAAGAAGAGCTTGACGAAGACGCTTTGGACGCCCTGATGTTGAAAGACTTAAGAGGGGAGCTCCAAGAGCTACTTAACGAACCTTATTGGGATATGGGTCAAATCCGCATTGTTCTCCATGCTATGAGATTGGTGAAGAACCAGGATGTCGCGCACTACATTCGTTCTAACCTCACAGAACTGGTCCCTTTCGCGAAAGATATCTGCCTTCTGATTGAAGAGTTCGTGACCTCTGGAATTGGCGGGTTCGAGGATATGGGCGCCGAGGTTACTAACCTCCTACTGTCCCCTAGAATGCAACCTTTAGACTGTGCCCGAGCCTGGTTTCTTGAGCTAGGCGTTCGCAGGCATGTAACGTTCAGCGCAGCCCAAATTCGAAAGCTGGATGTGCTCACCGGTACTTTGGACCTTCGTCAGCTTCACCTCATTCGCTGGAGAGCAAACGATCTGAATTTCTTTAGGTCGCGGAAAACCCGAGTACACGAAATTCAATCTTGGGCGCAGCCGAGCTTCATTTTCGGCGCGAGTTGTTTACCAAAAGATGAATACGCTCACTGGCTTCGCAGCATCAAAACTCGCCTCCAGTTTCCCCTAAGCAATGAGTTCACAGACTGGTGCGCATCTGTTCAAGATACGAAGCCGCTTGGCTAAGTGGGCGTAGCGCCAATAAGGCGCATAAGCCCTTCTACGCAACGGATCCGCTTAGACCCTGCCCCCTAAAGCCGATCCCGGATCGCCTCCGCCTGTGCCGCGGCAAAGCGGATCAGCGTGCAGATCCGCGCCACCTCGTCGGGCTGCGCGGCGCTGCCGCCGGGCAGCAGCAAGACCCGGCCACAGAATGCATCGGTTCTCGGCAGCGACAGGCCGCTGGCCTCGGTCCGCGCCAGATGCGGCGGGCTGCGGTGGCCGCCGGGAAAGAAATAGCGCCGGGCAAAGACGTTTTCCGCGCTCAGCACCGACAAGAGCGCATCGCGGCTCAGCCCCAGCGCGCTCTCGTCGATCTCGCAGACCACGTAATGATGGTTGTTGTCCTCTTCCGGGGCCGGGCATTTCAACGTGATCCCCGCCACCCCCGCCAGCCCGTCGCGATAGCCCGCATGGATGGCCCGCGCCGCCGCCCGGGTCTGCTCGAACACATCGAGATTGCACAGGCCCATCGCCGCGTGCAGTTCGGACATCTTGGCATTGATCCCGGCACACTCGACCCTGTCCGAGCCGGAAAAGCCGAAATTCCGTGTCAGCCGCAGCCGCGCCGCAAGGTCGCCATCGCAGGTGGTGACCAGCCCGCCTTCGCAGGCATGAAACGCCTTGGTCGCATGCAGGCTGAAAATCTCCGCCGCGCCGAACCGCCCGATCCGATGCTCCTTGTAGCGCCCGCCAAAGGCATGGGCCGCATCGAAAATGAGCGGAATCCCCGCCTCGTCACAAAGCGCCTGCAAACCGTCGATATCACACGGGCTGCCCCAGACATGCGTGGCCACCACGGCGCCGGTCCGGGGCGTGATCCGCGCCGCGCAGTCTTCCGGATCAAGCAGCATGTCCGGCCCCACCTCGCAGAACACCGGCGTCAGCCCGCGCAGGGTCAGCATATGGGCGGTGGAGATGAAGGTGTAGGACGGCAGCAGCACCTCCCCTTCGATCCCAAGCCCCTGCATCACCAGATCAAGCGCGATGGTGGCGTTGCAGGTCAGAACCGCGTGCGGCACGTCCAGCCAATCGCTCAGCCGACGCTCCAGCTCCTGCACCAAAGGCCCGTCATTGGTGAACCAGCGCCGCTGCCAGACATCATCCATCAGCGCATCGAACACCGCGCGCTCCGGGGCCTGCGGGCGGTTCACATGGCGCGGCGTCCCGAACAGCGGCGGCGCGCCAAAAAGCGCCAGATCGTCGAGGCGGCTCAGCGGCTTGTCGGTGGACGGCAGGGGGCCCGTATCAGGCATGAATGGCGGCTCCAGTGAATGTCGGCTCAGTCTACACGTTTGGCGTCCGGCCTCAACGCGCGCTCACTTGCGGCCCTTTGCCCAGTCCATCACCTGCCGGTGCGGGACATCCGTGCGCCGCAACAGCCCGTCCCGCAGCGCCCGAAGCACCAGCCCGGTAAAGGCCCGCCGCTCGCCGGAATGATGGCGCACCTTGAGCAGCCATTTGGCCGAAGCCGCCAGAAACACCAGCGGAAACAGAACACCCGAGGCCATGCGGTACACCATCAGCAGATTGCGATAGTGGTAATAGCTCTTCCACAGGGGGCGAAAGCGCTGATCCCCGTCGGTCATCGTCGAAAAATCATGCTCGAACCGCAGGTTCGGGTCGAACAGGATGCGCCCCCCCGCCCGCGTCAGACCCAGCGTATAGAGCACGTCATCGCCATAGATGAACAGCTTGCCATCCGGGAAACCCGCCTTCGCCATCCCCTCCCGCGAGATGAAGAACCCGACGAAGGACGTGCCATCAATGGCCACCGGCGTCTGGCCCGCATACTCCGCCGCACCAATGTGAAATCCGTCTCTACCCTTGCCCGAAAGCGTCCGCCAGAGCACATCGCGGTGCCAGAACGGATTGATCGACGGGCGGTTCATGTCGCAGATGCGCCCGTCCGGATGATAGACCGCCGCCGCCCAGGCCTGTGCCCCGCTGCGATCCTGCCCCTGAAACCGCGCCAGCGCGCCGGGTTCGGGCCGGGCGTCGTCATCCATGACAACCACCCAATCGGGATCATGACGCGCCACGGCGGCGCGCATCCCGGTCTCGAAACCGCCCGCCCCGCCAAGGTTTGTCTCAAGGCGAAGGACATCGAGCCGGGCCGCCCCCCCCTGCCCCGCAAGCCATTCCCCGGTGCCATCGCTCGACGCATTATCGACCACGATCACCGCCTGCAGATCCGCCCCGGAGCTTTCCAGCAAACGCGGCAGCGTCACCTTGAGTTGCTCAAGCCGGTTATAGGTCACAACCACCGCAACCAGCCGCCCCACGCCCTGCTCTTTGCCCGAATTCATGGCCCGATTGCCCCTTGCTGCGCCCTTCGCTCTCTGCGGGCAATGGTCACAAACACCTGCCCTTGTCAAATCGCCCCCGACCCCTCAGTTTGGCGCCGCCTGCCCCGGGCCCTTGATTGACAGCAAAAGGATTGCGGACCCCATGGATATCGAAACCACGGCGATTGATGGCCTGGTCTTCCTGACCCCGAAACGCTTCGGCGACAATCGCGGCTTCTTCTCCGAAAGCTGGAACGCGGAGCGCATGCGCGAGGCCGGTCTCGACATCGCCTTCGTGCAGGACAACCATTCCATGTCCGAGAAGACCGGCACCCTGCGCGGGCTGCATTTTCAGGCCCCGCCCTCGGCCCAGGCCAAGCTGGTTCGCTGCGGACGCGGGCGCCTGTTCGATGTGGCCGTCGACATCCGCCGCGGCAGCCCGACCTACGGCCAATGGGTCGGCGGCGAGCTGTCCTTTGAAAACGGACGGCAGCTGCTGATCCCCGAAGGCTTCCTGCACGGCTTTGTCACGCTGGAGCCGATGACGGAGATCATCTACAAATGCTCGCACGGCTACGACCCGGCGGCGGACGGCTCCGTGCATTGGGACAGCTGCGGCATCGACTGGCCGCTGGAGGGCACGCCGGTGCTGTCTGAAAAGGACGAAAAGGCCGTGCCCCTGAGCGATTTCAACAGCCCTTTTGAGTACCAAGGATAAAGACATGAAACTTCTGGTGACCGGCGGTGCCGGCTTTATTGGCTCTGCCGTGGTGCGTCTGGCCATGGCGCGCGGTCATGAGGTGGTGAACCTCGACGCGCTGACCTATGCCGCCTGTCTGGATAACGTGGCCAGCGTCGCGGACAAGCCCGGCTATGCCTTTGTTCAGGCCGACATCCGCGACCGCGCGGCGCTCGATGCGGCCTTTGCGGCGCACAAGCCCGATGTCGTCATGCACCTTGCCGCCGAAAGCCACGTGGACCGCTCCATCGACGGCCCCGGCGATTTCATCGAGACCAACATCACCGGCACCTACAACATGCTGGAGGCCGCGCGGAAATACTGGGCCGATCAGGGCAAGCCCGAGGGCTTCCGCTTCCATCACATCTCCACCGATGAGGTCTTCGGCTCCCTGCCTGCCGACCCGTCCGTCATGTTCACCGAAGACACGCCCTACGATCCACGCAGTCCCTATTCCGCCTCCAAAGCCTCCTCAGATCATCTTGTCCGCGCGTGGCACGAGACCTATGGCCTGCCGGTGGTGCTGACCAATTGCTCGAACAACTACGGCCCGTTCCATTTCCCGGAAAAGCTCATCCCGGTGGTCATCCTCAACGCGCTGGCGGGCAAGCCGCTGCCGATCTACGGCGATGGCTCCAACGTGCGCGACTGGCTCTATGTCGAGGATCACGCCGACGCGCTTCTGACCGTGGTGGCCCGGGGCAAACTCGGGCGCAGCTACAACATCGGCGGCGAGAACGAGCGCAGCAATCTTGAGCTGGTGCAGACCCTCTGCGAGCTGCTCGACGAACTCAGCCCCCGCGCCGATGGCAAGCCCTATGCCGAGCAGATCACCTTCGTCACCGACCGCCCCGGCCATGACGCCCGCTATGCGATCGACCCCTCGCGCATCCGCCGCGAGCTTGGCTGGAGCCCGTCGGTCACCGTCGAAGAGGGGCTGCGCCGCACGGTGCAATGGTATCTCGACAATGAAGACTGGTGGAAGGCTCTGCAGGCCCGCCACGGCGTCGGCGAGCGGCTGGGGGTGAAGGCATGATCCTCGTTTTCGGCAAAACCGGGCAGGTCGCCACAGAGCTTGCGCGTAAAGCGCCGGGTGCGGTCTTTCTTGGCCGCGATCAGGCCGACCTGAGCGACCCCGCCGCCTGCGCCGCCGCGATCCAGGCGCACCGGCCTTCGGCGGTCATCAACGCCGCCGCCTACACGGCGGTGGACAAGGCCGAGGAGGAAGAGGCTTTGGCAACGGTCGTGAATGGCGATGCCCCCACGGCCATGGCGGAAGCCTGCGCCGCGCTGGACATCCCGCTCATACATATCTCCACCGATTACGTCTTTGACGGCAGCGGTGAGACGCCCTGGAAACCCTCCGACCCGGTGGCCCCCTTGGGCGCATATGGCCGCAGCAAACTCAAGGGCGAGGAGGGCGTCCGCGCCAGCGGCGCACGGGCGGTGATCCTGCGCACCTCCTGGGTCTTCTCGGCGCATGGCGGCAACTTCGTCAAAACCATGCTGCGCCTTGCCGAGAGCCGCGACGCGCTCAACGTGGTCGACGATCAGATCGGCGGGCCAACCCCGGCCTCGGGAATCGCAGAGGCCTGCCTCGAAATTGCTGAAAAAATGATGAGCGGGCAGGGCGGTGGGGTTTACCACTACGGCGGACACCCCCCGGCAAGCTGGGCGCGTTTCGCGCGCGAAACATTTGCTTTGGCAGGCAAAGACGTCACCGTCACCGGCATTCCCTCCAGCGATTACCCAACCCCGGCTGCGCGCCCCCTGAATTCCCGCCTCGATTGTTCGTCTCTGACGGCGGATTTCGGCATTTCACCCCCCGATTGGAAGGCCGCTTTGGCCGAAACAGTGACAGAATTGAGATCATGACACAGCGCAAAGGCATTGTCCTCGCGGGCGGCTCCGGCACCCGCCTTCACCCCATCACCACCGGCGTCTCCAAGCAGCTGATGCCGATCTATGACAAGCCGATGATCTACTACCCGCTCAGCGTCCTGATGCTCGCAGGCATCCGCGAGATCGCGATCATCACCACGCCGCAGGATCAGGAGCAATTCAAGCGGACCCTCGGCGATGGCTCTCAATGGGGCCTCACGTTCTCCTATATCGAACAGCCCTCCCCGGACGGTCTCGCGCAGGCCTATATCCTTGCCGAAGACTTCCTGGATGGCGCCCCTTCGGCGATGGTTCTTGGCGACAACATCTTCTTCGGGCACGGCCTGCCGGAACTGCTGGAGGCCGCCGATCAGGCGCCGGGCGGGTCGGTCTTCGGCTATCGCGTGACGGACCCGGAGCGCTATGGCGTTGTCGATTTCGACAAGGACGGCACGGTGAAGGCGATCGTCGAAAAGCCCAAGGTGCCGCCCTCCTCCTATGCCGTCACGGGTCTCTATTTCCTCGACGGCACCGCCCCGGAGCGGGCGCATAGAGTGCAGCCCTCGGAGCGCGGCGAGCTGGAGATCACCTCGCTTCTCGAGAGCTATCTCGACGACGGGCTGCTCAGCGTGCAGCAGCTTGGCCGGGGCTATGCCTGGCTCGACACGGGCACCCACGCCAGCCTGCTGGACGCGGGCAACTTCGTGCGGACACTGGTCACCCGGCAGGGGCAACAGGTCGGCTGCCCGGAAGAGATCGCCTATGCCCAGGGCTTCATCGACGCCGAGACCCTGCGCGGCCATGGGGAGACCTTCAAAAAGACCGCTTACGGGCAGTACCTTCTGGGCCTGCTGAAGTAAGGGTTTGGGGCGGAATAGGGTCTGCTCCAGCGTTTCCAGCTTGCCGAGAGACAAAGAGGATCACCAATGGCCTGAGAGCGCGCAGCGCGGCAGAGCATTGGTGATCCAATCGCAACTGGAAACGCGCTAGAGCCTGATCCGCCTCCCTCCCCAAAGGTTAAGAAAACGTTTCGCGCGCGAAACGTTTGGGAGGATCGATGAAGGCGGCAAAGAACCGAGTTCTTCTAATGCTGCGCTCCGCGCCAATGTCTGGAGCTTATGTGTCCGAGAGACTCGACGGAGGCCGCTCAAGCTGCTGTTGAAGAAACTCTTCAGTCTCTCGGCTCGCCAAGAACTTGGGATTGTTAATATCCAATATCTCAACAGTATCGACCGGAACCTTGTTTTGAGTGACCCGGCTGACAACAGTTTGATCTCCTGATCGCAGCGCCACCTGGATCACCAACTCCCAGCTATTTAAGCCTCCCAAGAAATAGCGTCCGGGCTCTGTTACCGCGCCATCGAAACGGTCCTTGAAGCTCTTCACGACATTGACAATGGAGGATGAGTTCTGCCCCCAGACGCGATGAATGAGAAGACGGTCATTCATGTATCTTGAGAAGACCGCCAGCGTAGGATCCCTTGAACCGCTTCTCTCCAGTTGATCCAAATCGTAGTAGCACACAGCGTAAGGCACGCGATGGAATAACTGGTCTTTGATGACAATAACCTCGTACCAGCCACCGGCCCGAAATGGGTCATATACATACGCACCGGCTTCGCCATGGTAGAGGCGAACGAGTAAGTCGGATGTTTCCTCGTCAACCAGGCGTTCGCCTTCGGTTGTCTCATCGGACGTTTTGTCAGCGGGATGATTTCGAGGGTCGGCAATGTAAGCACCACTTCCAGCAATCCAATTCATTGTACTGCCTTGTGAAACATGCTCCCCAAGATGACCAAAGAACTCTATCTTCCCTGAGTTTATTCTGACGATACTGAAGGCAACTGCGTCAAGATCTTTCGATGAAAACTCAAGAGCCAGTAGTCTTTCCACCTCTTCAAACGGAGCTTTGATGTGCAGCTTCAGGAAGTTGTAGATGGAACGCGCTACGATCATCTGACCAGCCCATTGAAAAAGACACCGTCGATTGAACAGGATGGTTTTCTGCATGTGGCCACTGGTCGAGTAATTTATTTCGTCAACTCGGCCCTCCGCGATGAGCCACATCGATTTTCTGTCTGGAGAAGGCTGATCCTTAGTAAGCATAATATCGGAGACCAAGACCGTACTGTCTGGAGTGATTGTTGCACGAATTAGCGTCATTTTTTGGTTTCCGGATGCGGCGGTGTGTAAGTATGAAGCTACCTTCACCAACTTATAGATGTCTCTAAATTCTAGAACAGCCGTGCAACAGCTTCCTTCAGGCGCGGCGGCCTACGGCCTTGATTCCGCGGCTGAGATGAGCGGGTCGAGGGTGGGAAAGGCGCTCATTCAGGGCGGGCTGCTCTTAGCTATCCCGCGCCGCAAGCCACTCGGCCAGAGTCTCGTGCAATTCCTCTGTCAAACCCGCGCCGCTGCTCTTTTAGCGGGGGTGCCGGGCGTGTCGTGTCGGAACGCTTTTGGCGCAAATAGGGTCTGATTTGATCTCTGCTCCGCCTGTCCCCCAACCGTTAAGAAAGTGTTTCGCGCGCGAAACGTTTGGGCGGGGGACAGCCAGAGCGGGGCGATCCGGGGGAACCTTCCCTGCTGCCATCCGTTGAGAGACAAAGCAGAAATGAAGGATACCGACATGGCTATGAATTCGCTCAAAGACATCTATCTCGACCAGCTGCAGGACATCTGGAGCGCCAACACGCAATCCATGGCCGTCGTGACCGAACTGGGCCGGGCGGCTCAGGACAAGGATCTGTCCGAAGCGCTGATCGACGGTGGCAACGGGATCGCCGACGGCATCGCCGAGATTGAAAAGCTGTGCAACGATCATGGCATCAAACCGGACGAAGAGCATTGCAAGGGCATGGCCGGCCTCGTGAAGGAGGCGCGCGCTCATGGGCTGTCCGACGAGATTACCGACCCCGACGTGCGCGATGCCGCCATCATTCCGCAGTATCAGCGCATGGTGCACTATGCTCTGGCGGGCTATGGCACGCTGGCAGCCTTTGCCAACCGGCTTGGCCTCGACGGTGACGCGGCCGTGTTGAAGAAGTGCCTTGATCAGACCTATGACGGCGACCGTCGCATGACCCAGATCGCCATGAAGGGTGGGGTCAACAAAGACGCCGCCTGAGATCTTTGCAGGAATTGGAAATTGGGGCCGTGCGAGCGATCGTGCGGCCCTTGGTCTGTCTTGGCCTAGCTCTGCTGCTCGGCCAGCCACTCGGCGAGGGCGGCGCGCAGATCGTCCGTCAGACCCGCGCCGCTGATCTCCAGCCGGTTGTCGCCGGGGTGGTAGCGCAGGCGCATGTCGGGGCGGGGTTGGGTGACTTCGGGGGCCGGGGCTTTGGGCTTTTTCGGCTTGATCAGAGACTGTTCTTGCGCCGCTTCTTCGGCTTCGCACTGAGACACCCAAGCCGTGAGGAGGGCGATTTCCTCCTCGGGCGTTTCAAAAGACTGCAAGGCCAGATCGCCGCGCAGGTCCTGGGCCTTGGCCTCATGGCTTTCAAGCTGGCGGGCGAGGCGCAGGCCGAGGCGTTCGCCGATGGCTTCGGGAAAGCTCAGATGCCCGTCGAGGTGCTCGACCACGGTGATGAAGCTGCCGATCTTCGAGCGTTTGGGCCGCGAGGCGGTGCCGAAGAGACCCTGCAGCGCGGCCTTTTTCGTCTCGAACACGCCTTGATTGACCGCAACGGCCACGATGCGGGCGCGTTCGAAATAGCTCAGATCGGCGCGGATCTCGTTCTCTTCGACCATGGCCTGATAGGCGTGGGCGGCGCTTTCGGGGCGGCGTTCGAGCGCCAGAACCATGCCGTCGCCCACCTCCCATTCGCGCAGGCGGGCCAGCGCCTTGCAGCGCCGCCAGCCGGAGATGAGGCCATAGCGGCCCTCGCCAAGCGGCGCGACCTCGATCGGGGTCTGCTGGCCGCGTTTCTGGATGGAGGTGACGAGCGCCTCCATGTCTTCCTCGTTCATGGCGGTGCGGTCGCGCACGAGGTGGCCCATGTCGATCTGATCGAGGGAGAGGCGCAGGATCATCCGGCCGCTGCTGCGGGCGTCCTCCAGTTCGCTGGCCATGGCCTGCATGGCGGCGGTGGCGGAGCTGTCGGCGGCGACATTGGCGATGGGCGGGCGGTTTTGGGCCGAGTTAGGCTCTGTTGCGCCGGGATCGAGGAAAATCGGATTGGCGGGGGTGAGGCGTTTACGAGCCATGAGCTGTCCTTTCTGAACCGGGCTTCAGGAAGCGCCGGTCCGAGGGGAGGCGCAATCGCGGGAGAGGCATTCTGAGCACATGGTGCAGGTTCTCCGTTTGAAGCGTTAGGCCGAGGTTAACCCGGCGTTCGCAGGGGAGGCGCATCACGCGGCCCCCGACTGCGCTGCGGCCTGATCGGCCAGCTCATCGCGCCGCCAGCTGCCGACCAGAAGCTGTTTGAAGGCAGCATAGGTGGCATCGAAGGTTTCGCGCCCGCGCACGTAGGTCTCGCGGTTGAAATCGCGGTAATCGGCCTCGTAGATGCCGCGCACCTGCTCTCCGGCCTGACCGATGAGGGCGGTGAAGTCCTGCCGGTGCGGGGAGAGGACGGAGCCGAGGTAGCTTTGCATCAGGGCGGAGAGTTCGGCCTGCTGCGCGCCGTCGTAGCGGGTGATCACGGCGCGGACCGCGTCCCATTCGAAATTGAGTTCGGTGCGTCCCAAGGCACGGGCGGCGAGGTTTTCGGCCTCCTCGATGGAGCCGAAGGTCGCGTGCAGCATGTCGAAGAAACGCCCCGTCGAGTCGAATTCGAGGAAGGACGCGCCGAGGGGGACCAGCAGGATATCGGCCGCCGCCAGCCCGTTGATCGTCAGGTAGCCAAGGGCGGGAGGCGTGTCGATGAAGATGACGTCGTATTGGTCGAGCAGGCCGTCCCGCTCGAAGCTGTCGGTGAGGGCCTCCCAGAGCTTCCAGCCGCGCGCCTGCATCCGCCACACCGGGACCTGGAATTCGGCCCAGTAGAGGTTCAGCTGCGCGCCGATCAGGTCGATGTTGGGCCAGTGGGTTTTCTGCACGAGGTCGGCGGCGCTGACCGTGAGGGCCTCGGAGAGGGTTTCATCGAGGGGCACCGGCGCTTCGCCAAGATCCGCGCGGCGCTGGTTGGCCTCGCGCAGATGCGCGGCGTAATGGCGGGCGAAGAGGGGGAAGACGGTTTGCCATTCGTCCTCCACCTTGCCGCCGAATATGGAGGTCATGGAGCCCTGGCTGTCGAGGTCGACGACGAGCACGCGGTAGCCATCGAGCGCGGCGGACATGGCCAGATGCGCGGCGGTGGAGGTCTTGCCCACGCCGCCCTTGAAGTTGGCGACCGCGACCATTTTCGCGGGCTGGCCCTTGGGGCGGTAGGGCAGGTATTCCTTGGACTTGGAGCCCTCGGAGCCGAAATGCGCCTTGAGCCGGAGGACCTCGTCGAAGGTGAACCACTTCGCGCCGCTGGCGGTCTCGGAGATGCCCTGCGGCAGGTCCGGGTTCTGCTTCAGCACGCGGCGGAAATGCCCCTGGGCGACGGGGATCAGGTAGCGGCAAATCTCCCAGGTGGAAAACCGGCGCAGTTGCCGCGCGCCGCTTTCCTCAAGGCCGCGTCCGGCCAGATCGCTGCGTCCGGCTTCGCAGGCCCGCGCGATGGACTGGAACCCGGCGGTTGTCGCGGGCTGTCCCAGGGCGCCCAGGGCCTCATCGGGATTGATGTTGAAATAAGGGGGCAGATCGCCCTTGGTCTCTGCTCGCATCTCGTGTCCTCAGGAAAAGCGCGCCTCTTGATGTGCGCTGTTTTCCTCAGTGTAGCCAAAAACCGCAAACATGGAAGAGAAAGCTGAACACGGGCATATTTTCTCAGCAATTCAGGGGGTTCACACAAGGCAGATCGACGGGTTTTCGAGACCGGTTTGCCACAGCAGCCCGGGAAGATCAGTTAATTTATGTTATTTAAGAGTTACAGCGATCAGAGGGATCTGACAAGCTTTTGAAATCCCATGATTTTGGGGTTCGCCGAGATCTGGGGGCGACTCTGATCCCCCGATAAGATGACTCCAATCCCCCGAAAGCGCGACTCCGATCCCCCGATGTGTGGCTGGACGCATCCTGTGGATAACTCTAGGGTGAGTGTCACTGAAACCCCGAAAGGAATCGGGGGTCAGGCAAAGCCGCATCAGACGGCGATACGAGCGGAAGAACAGGGCAGGGGCCGGAGGCTCCCGTCCCAGGACAGGCAGTGATACGATGGCAGCGACAGGCGGCGAAGGGGGGCTTTTGCCCGACCGTCACCCGACGGGCGATTTTTTCGTCTGTGATGTCTTCGGGGCGAGCCCGAAGGATGATCTGGGCACGATGGAGCATCCGATCTTCTCGCTCTCGACGCGGCCGGACCGGCGCATCCTGAGCTATGCGCACAATGGGGTGGAGGTCTCGGTCACGCCCTCGGTGCGGGGGCGGGCGACGATCCACGACAAGGATATCCTGATCTATTGCATCAGCCAGCTGGTGGCGGCGCTGAACGCGGGGCGCGCGATCAGCCGCACGCTGACGCTGCGGGCGCATGATCTTCTGGTGGCGACCAACCGCGACACCTCCGGCGATGCCTATACAAGGCTCAAGGAAGCCTTCGAGCGGCTGGCGGGCACGCGCATCACCACCAATCTGCAAACCGGCGGCGTCGAGACCACCAGTGGATTCGGCCTGATCGAGGCCTGGGAGATCCGCCGCCGCAGCCGGGGCGGGCGGATGATCTCGGTTTCGGTGACGTTGAGCGACTGGCTGTTTCGCGCGGTGCAGAGCAAATCCGTGCTGACCCTCAGCCGCGATTACTTCCGCCTGCGCAAACCGCTGGAGCGGCGCATCTACGAGCTGGCGCGCAAGCATTGCGGGCGGCAGCCGGAGTGGAAGATCGGCCTTGCGACCCTGCACAAGAAGGCGGGCAGCGCGGCGCCGATCCGCGTATTCCGGGCGGCGATGCGGCGGATGGCTGCCGAGAACCACCTGCCGGATTACGCGATGGTTGAAAGCGACGGCGATCTTTATCATTTCACGCGCCGGGGACCGATCCCCGAGACGATCAGCGCACAGGCGCTGTCGCCGGACACGCTCGACGCGGCGCGGGCGCTCTGGCCGGGGGCGGATGTCTATGCGCTCGAAGCCGAATGGCGCGCGGCCGGACCGCGTGGCAAAGCGGAGCGGACCGGGGATCGGGCATTTCTGGCATGGGTCGAGCAGCGCCGCGCGGCGGACTGACCCCTTCGGGCAGGAGATCACAGGCGCTGGTGCAGATCGGATCGGATGGCATACCGCCGGATGAGGCGGCGCCATTTTGCCGCAGCCCCGCGCGCGCGGCAAGGCAGCAAGGCGGCAAGGGCGGCCTGTCTTTCGATACCTGCGCGCGCAGCAGGCCGGCCCGGATGGGCATTTCACCTCATGGACGCGGCTTTTCAGGGCAAACGGGCGATCGCGGGCGCGCGGGCGCGGCGGTTTCCGCACCTCTGCGGGGGGCGGAAAATTTTGCCGGCTCCGTCCGGATCTGCACGAAAAGCTAATAAAATTGCTGGATC
Organism: Pacificoceanicola niger; assembly: GCF_048553275.1. NCBI lineage: Bacteria > Pseudomonadati > Pseudomonadota > Alphaproteobacteria > Rhodobacterales > Roseobacteraceae > Pacificoceanicola > Pacificoceanicola niger. The sequence continues at coordinate 29,315 of NZ_JBLZMW010000023.1, read as the reverse complement.
ATGGCCCTATTCAAGACACAAAAAATGATCAGACAAGGGCCCCATAGACGAGGCCAGGGGGCCGCGGGGTCCGCACCTGATCCAGCCAGATGACACCTGAACGAGACGGATGAGCAATGGTGACGACAACACACTCTCAGACTTCCACGCAAAGCCATGCCCCCGCCACCGGGACAGCCCCGGCCGGGACGGGGGGCGCCAATGCCGCGACCAATGCCGGCTCGCTCGATCAGTTGGCGGCCTATCTGACCGATGGCTACTGGAACGATCAGGGCTATGACGGGGCGGCGTGGAACACCGCCACGAGCAATATCATCACGGTCGACCTCACGGGGCTGACGGCGGCGGGCAAACAGCTGGCCCGCTGGGCGCTGGAGGCCTGGGAGGCGGTGGCCGACCTGCAATTCGTCGAGGTGCAGGGCGGCGGCGAGATCACCTTCACCGATCATGAATACGGGGCGTTCTCCTACTGGAGCAGCACCAACGGCTATATCACCAGCGCCACGGTCAACGTGCATTCCAGCTGGATCACCAACGGGGCGGAGATCGATTCCTACGCCTTCTCGACCTACATGCACGAAATCGGCCATGCGCTCGGGCTGGGGCATCAGGGCGATTACGACGGCAACGCGGTCTATGGCCAGGACAACGTCTTTGCCAATGACAGCTGGCAGATGTCGTTGATGTCCTACTTCGATCAGCGCGACAACACGCAGATCCAGGCCTCCTATGCCGATGTGCTGACACCGATGATCGTCGACGTCATCGCGATCCAGTCGCTCTACGGCGCCCCCGACGCCACCAGCCCGAGCGCGGGCAATACGGTCTGGGGCGTGAACAGCACCCTTGGCGGTTACATGGGCAGCTTCTTCAACTCCCTGCCCGGGGGCGGCAATACCACGGTCTACAACGGCGGGCCGGTGACCTTCACCATCTATGATCGCGATGGCCTTGATCTGCTGGATCTGAGCTATACCGACGCGGCGGGCCGGATCAACATGAATGGCGCCGGGATCTCCAATGTCGGCGGCCTCATCGGCAACCTGATCATCGCGCGGGACACGGTGATCGAAAACCTGATCACCGGCGAGGGCAACGATACGATCACCGGCAACAGCGCCGACAACGTGATCCGCAGCAACGGCGGCGCCGATGACATCATCGGCGGTGACGGCAATGACGAGATCTGGAGCGGGGCCGGTGACGACCGTCTCTTCGGGGGGGCGGGCAACGATACGCTTTACGGCGGCGCGGGCAACGATCTGATGGGCGGCGCGGCGGGCAACGACAGCCTGTTCGGCGCCGATGGCAACGATTCAATCTATGCCGGCAGCGGCAACGACATGCTTGGTGGTGTGAACGGCAATGACAGCCTGTTCGGGGCCGATGGCAATGACTCGCTCTTTGGCGGCTCGGGCAATGACACCCTGGGCGGGGTGAATGGCAACGACAGTGTCTTTGGCGGCACCGGCGATGATGCGCTCTATGGCGGCGCCGGGGCGGATGCCCTCGGCGGTGCGGCGGGCAATGACACGCTCTTTGGCGGGGCGGGCAACGATGCGCTCTATGGCGGCGACGGCAATGACCGGCTGCTTGGCCTGGATGGCGACGACACGATCTATGGCGGGGCGGGCGACGATGCGATCTCCGGCGGCGACGGGGCGGATGTGTTTGTCTTTGCCGACGGGTTCGGCACCGACGTGCTGTCCGACTTCAGCCTCGGCGAAGGGGACGTGATACGCATCGACGACGCGCTGTGGACCGGCACCCATGGCACGCTGAGCGAGGCGGAGATGATCGCCGAATTCGGCAGCTACGATGCCAGCGGCAACCTGGTGCTGGATTTCGGCGGCGGCAATGCGATCACCCTGACCGGGGTGACCTCTTCGACGGGTCTTGAAGCGGGACTCGAACTTTTCTGATCCCGGCAGAGGGGGGGCGGCAGTGTCGCGCCCCGTGGCCTGTCCGTGCGTTCCGTGATCTGACGGCCTTGCGCAGACCCGCTGCGCAAGGCCGTTTCATCTGTGCGGCGGCGGGCGGCGGGCGCGCCCCGCAGGGGCCTGGCAGGGCGGGCGGATTGCCGCCGCGCGGCATCCGGCTCCCGAGGGGAAACGACCACTTCACTACCTAGGGTATACCAGCTAGAAAGGCTCCCGAACCAAACGCCGGGGGCCGAACGCGTCTGCCGACCGGCGCACCTACCGTCGCCCGAGGGGCATAGAAAGTCTGGAGTTCCACACCATGTACATCGCCGCTTTTGGGAAACCGGCCTTTGGCCTCCTTGAGGTGCAGATATGACGAAGAATTTCCTGTTCGTTTGTGGTTGCCCGCGCTCGGGCACGACGGCCCTCTGGCGGCTGCTGTCCAGTGACCAGAATATCCGCCTCGGTGTGGAGAGATACGGCAACCGGTTCTTCTCGCGCGACTTTCTGACCCCGGATCTGTTCGACAAGGAACGCTTCTACGACAACCAGCCGGGCGACACGTTCTATTCCGACCTCAAGGCCTTCAACCGCTATTACGAGGACTCCCAGGAAGGCTACGACGAGGCGACCTATTTCGGGGACAAGATCCCGAAGCTCTATGACTACCTCGACCGGGTGCAGGAGAACTTCGACGGCGCGAAGACCATCTTCATCTTCCGCAACATCTTTGACGTGGCGGCCTCCTACAAGGTGCGCCAGCTCGATGAGAACGACAACTGGAACTCGGGCGTCACCGAGGCGATCGACGAATGGAACACCTCCCTCAAGCGCGCGGAGGCGTATGACGGCGACATGCTTCTGGTGGATTACGAGCGGCTGTTCATGGAAGGGCAGGGGCTTGAGCGGATCTACGCATACCTCGATCTTGAAGTGACCGAGGAGATCGCCACGGTCTTCCGCCATATCCGGGCCCGCTCCGATCAGCTCGAAAGCTCGCGCCCGCGCGCGCTGACGGCGCTCGAGGTCAAGGAGATCTGCACGATGGCGGACTTTGCAGCGTACCAGAGGTTGGTAAAAAGGGTCGCTGAATGAGTTGGAGCACCGCGTTCTCCGACAAGCAGATCCATTGGCCGTTCTTTCCCAAGGTGGCCGCGCCAAAGTCTCGCATCAGGCTTGAAGGGCCGGTGCGCATCGGGATGTTCCACGTCGCCCGGCGCTTCGAGATCGGGGCGTTTTCCTACATGCACGATGGCCAGGCCTTTGGCCTGCGCATCGGGCGCTATTGTTCGATCGGCCGGCAGCTTGTTGCGCTGCAGCCGAACCATCCGGTCGACTGGCTCTCGACAAGCCCGTTCCAGTATCAGCCGCAGAGCTTCCTCGGGGCGCAGAGCGACTATTTCAATGAGTTCACCCCCTGTCCGCGTCCGCCCGCCACCGACAATATGGTGACGATCGGCAATGACGTCTGGATCGGGTCCAACGTGACGCTGCTGAACGGTATCACGCTGGGGGACGGCTGCATCGTCGGGGCGGGCAGCGTGGTGACGAAGGACGTGCCGCCCTATGCCATCGTCGGCGGCAATCCGGCCCGCGTGCTGCGGATGCGCTTTGACGAGGACACCATCGCGGCGCTGCTGGAGATCAAGTGGTGGACCCTGCATCCCTCCGAGCTGCAGGGGCTCAACTTTCCCGACATTGCCGATTGCATTACACAGCTTCGTTCCCGTATCGAACGAGGCGCACAGCCCTTGGATATCGAGGTATTCGAGGGGATTTCAGGAGATTTCTTCTAGATGACACAAAAGACGGAAACGACCGGCGTCCTGATCATTCACAATGACAGCTCGCTTCTTGCCAAGACTCTCAGCAGCGCCCGCAAGCTCGTTGACCGCCTCGTTGTTGTCGACGGCGCCTATGAGTGGGTCGCGCCCTTCTGCAAGATGAACGGCGAGGAGGAGGACCGCTCCTCGGACGATCTTTTGAAGATCCTCGACGATTTCGGCATGCCCTATACCTATCACACCGGGGTCTGGCAGAACGAGACGCACAAGCGGCAGGCCTCGCTGGAGTTCGTCGAGACCGACCGGGTCATGCTGATCGACAGCGACGAGATCTATAATGTCGAGGATGCCACGCTGCAGGCGTTCTGGGAGTCGGGCAAGGTCATGGGCTCGCTTGAGGCGCCGCTGTTTTTGCATGACAACGTGGTGACCTGGCACAAGGCGGCGCAGGCCTATCCGCTCAAGCCGGTGTTCCTCAACATGGCCGGGCAGGATGTGGAAACCGTCGTCGCCTCGCTCTGGCTGCTGCTGCCCGACAGCGAGAAGGGCAAGATCGTCGATCGCAGCCTGATCGAACGCAAACCGCTGGGCATCTTCTATCACCTGAGCATGTTCCGGACGCAGAACAATCCCTACCGCCGGTCGCGTTTCTACAACCTGCTGTCGATGCGGGTGGGCAAGCGCATCGGGCTCGACATCAATCAGGATTTCTCCTCCGATGCGGAGTTCACCGAGCTGGTGAAACAGTCGAACCGCGTGGCGCTGGACAACATGTTCAACTTCCACCGGCTTGCGGCGGGCTTTCCGCAGAAGAAGGACAACCAGGACCTGGTGACCATCGACATCGAAAACCCCGAGCACAAGGCGGTCGTCGAAGAGGCCTATGCCGACATGCTCGCCGATCAGAAGGCCCGCGCCGAGGCGCTGTTTGGCCAGCGGGTCGAGGTCTTCAACGGGCGCGGCATCTTCCTTGATCTGACGGCCTTTGCGGATGGCACCCATAAGGGGCTGAAGATCAACCACGACGAGGGCACCCGGGTGCGGATAAAATGGCACGTCGACTGTGGCACCGAGCGTTTCGAAATTGCCGCCGAGACTGGCGATTTCCCGGATTTGTCCCAATACGAGGGCGTGAAGCGGCTGCTGATTGAAATCGCCGCGTTCGCGCAGGGAACAGATACTGTGTTCGTGGGTTTCTCTTTGGAGTAGATCGAATCCTCACATGGGCAAGCACGTCCAAGAGTAAGGTTATGAAACAAGCATCGGCCCCCATCATTTCCGCAGCCCCAAAGAAAATCTTTGTCCTCTTCAACTGCCAGAACCAGACGCTGATTCAGGCATTGGACCGTCTACTTCCGGACACGGTCGTCGAGGGGATGAGCACGTCGGTGTTTTGCCGCGAGGTGGATCGGAAACGTATCGGTGAGGCTGTCGAAGCGGACAGCTTCATCTTTCTGACGAATGGGTTGGATATCATCGGGGACCATCCGGCCAAGGCCCTGCTCCCCGATGTGCGGCCCGTGAACATCGATCCGATCGTCTTTCGTGGCTTTCACCCGGATGCGGTCCCCATTCGCAAGGACGAGTCTGGCACCCGCGTGCTTGAAGGTATGCACTCGCGGATTGCGCACCGCGGGTTCAAACAGGGACGCTCTGCCGAAGACATCATCGGTGATTTCAGTGAAATAACTTATCGCGAACTGGGCTATTACGATTTCTTTCACACCGAGCAGACGCGTTTTCTCGAAAGGTTCAAGGCCAATGGCCTCGATCTGACGCCGGCCTTTCGGGACTGGATGTTGCGCGGCCCTTTCATGCACACGACGAACCATCCCAAATCCTATGTCATCTTCGATCTGGCGGTGGCGCTCTGCCGCCGGGAAGGCTGGAAGGTGGATGAGGACCTCATCCGCTTCTGGCGTCCGCTGGCCGAGGATTTCCTGATCAACGATATGGTCTGGCCGGTCTATCCGGAGCTGGCCGAAGAGGTCGGTTTCGAGGGCAGCACGCTGTTCCGCTTTCCTCGGGAAAACAAGGTTTTGACCTTGGAGGCCTTTGTCCGGCTTGAACTGGAAAAGTTCGAAAAGGTCGCCGCCTGACGACAGACGGCACGGCGTCCGCCCCAAGACACTAAGACATGCAGACAAAGAGAAGGATCACATCCGATGTCGCATCCGTACAAGGATCTGCCGGCCAAGCATTTCTGGCGCAAGGCCATTGCCGACGTACCGCGCCACGATGTCATGCTGCCGGTCAACAGCAGCTTCAAGATTGCGCCGGAGGACAAGGTCGCCACGGCCGGGAGTTGCTTTGCCCAGCACCTTGCCAAGGGGCTCGAACAGGCCGGCTTTCGGTATTTCGTGCCCGAGGATGGCGCGGAGCTGACCCCGGAGCAGCGGGCCAAGGAGAACTACGGCGTGTTCTCCGCCCGCTACGGCAACATCTACACCACGCTGCAACTGCATCAGACCCTGCTTGAGGCCTACGGCGAGGCCGTGCCGCAGGATCGGGTCTGGCAGGGCAAGGACGGGCGGTTCTACGATCCCTATCGTCCGGCGATCCAGCCCGGCGGTTTCGAGAGCGAAGCGGCGGTGCTGGAAGCGCGCGAGACCATGCTGGCGGCGGTGCGGCGCATCGTCGAGGACAGCGATATCTTCGTCTTCACGCTGGGCCTGACCGAAGGCTGGCGCAACACGGCGGATGGCTGGGCCTATCCGGTGGTGCCGGGCTCCATCGCCGGGGCGTTCGATCCGGACAAACACGAATTCTTCAACATGACTTTCCGCGAGGTGCAGGAGGCGCTTGAGGCGTCGCTGGCGATCTTCCGCAAGCATAATCCGACCATCCGCGTCCTGCTCACGGTCTCGCCGGTGCCGCTGGTGGCGACCTATGAGGACCGCCATGTGCTGACCGCCACGACCTATTCGAAGTCGGTGCTGCGCGCCGTGGTCGAAGAGACCGCCCGCGCGCACGATTGGGTCACCTATTTCCCCTCCTACGAGATCATCACCGGGCACTATAACGGCGGGCTCTATTTCGAAGAGGACATGCGCAATGTCGCCATGCGCGGCGTGCGCCACGTCATGCAGAATTTCATGCAGGAGATGACGAATGTCATCGCATCCAGCAAAGAGATGGACGCGCAGCTTGCCGAGCAGTTCACCAGCGAGTTGACCGCGCTCGACAACTTGGTCTGCGAAGGCGAGGCGCTGGATTCCTGAGCCCGCGCGCGGGGGGCGGCGGCTGGCTCAGGTGAGCAGGCCGCCGGACGGGGTCGGGCTGTAGCCGCACCAGTACATATCGGCCGCATAGAGCCGTGAGATCTGGTGGCGCAGCCGCTCGTCGAGCCGCACCATCCGCGCCCTCGGGTCCTGCCCGAGCAGGGCCAGGCGATCCTTCTGGCTGTTGAAGACGCCGATCTGTCGCGGCCCGTCGCGGTCGCCGGCCAGATCGTCCAGCCAGTCCACCACCTGATCCATCCCCTCTTCGAGGCGGAAGATCCGCGTTCCGGGCGGGAGGAAATCGAGCATCGGACGCGCGTGGTTGTCGAGCTCGTAGCTGGGCAAGGGCAGGGTGTTCAGCCAGTCGTGGAACTCGGTGTTCTCCGGGATCGTCTTCGCGATGTCGCGATTGCGCAGAAAGACACTGCGCAGGCGCTCGTGCGGGTGCCGGACCATGGCAAAGCTGGCATCGAAGAACCCGCGCGGAAACAGCCGGGACAGCGCGGCCCGGTCCAGGTGCTGCGGCGAGGAGCGCGTCCAGCGCAGGGAGTCCGGCACCGAGAGGAACTCTGAATCGGCAAAAGCCAGCGGACCGAAGCGGGCGCTCAGATAGCGCTCGACCGATGTCCCCCCGGCGCGGGGGACATGGGCGAAATAGACCAGCTTGTCAGCGATGCGAACAATGGGCATGACGCGCCTGCCTCGTTATTTGGCCCAGGGGCCGACACTGGAGAAAAGGCCGATGGTCTCAAGAGCGTCGCGCATCTGCTCCTGACCCACCTCGAAGGAGAAGCGCAGCGCCGCGAGATCGCGGGCATTGCTCACCAGCTTGTCCCACAGCGCGGCGTCGTCATAGAGCTGCACGATCGCCTCTTCCCACTCGTCGGGGGTCTTGGCGATCAGGCAGTCACGGCCATGCAGCAGGCCGATGCCCTCGGCGGCCAGCGGGCTGAGCACGCAGGGAATGCCATGGGCCAGCGCGCTCAGCACCTTGCCCTTGATCCCGGCGCCCGAGAGCAGCGGCGCGACAAAGACCATATGCCGGTTGTAGGCGTCCTCGATCTCTTCGACGAAGCCGATGGGATCGACGTTCGGCGCGGCCAGCGCCTTGACCTTGTCGTTCATCCGCGAGCCGTAGATCGCAAGCTCGATTTCCGGGCGCGAATTGGCCAGCCGCGACATCACCGATTTGGTGAACCACTCGACGCCCTCGACGTTCGGGTGGTGCTGAAAGCCGCCAAGGAAGGACAGCCCGACGCGGCCCTTGCGCGGCGGGGTCGTCTCCGGCAGGTCCAGAACCCAGGGGCAGGGGAGAACCTTGATCGCGCCTTCGGACTGCGCCTCGATCACCGAATGCTCCATCTCGTTGTAGGAGAGCACCGCATCGACGCTGCGCATGGCGGCGAATTCCTCGGATTGCACGGCCCGCGCCGCCTCCTTCTGGTTTTCGTCGCCCTCGGCCACGGCCTTGCGCAGCAGGCGCAGGTAATGCAGATCGGCGTTGTTCATCAGAACCGGCGCCTGCGGATTGGCGGCGCGGATCTGCGGCACCACCGAGTTCACCACGTGATAGCGGGTGATGTAGAAGGCGTCGAACTCCGCGCCGCGCTCGGCGAGGAACTCGTCGATCGAGCGGTAGAAGGGCGAGAGGATGACCTCGACGCCCATGTTCTGCAGCGCTTCGGTGTAGTTGCCCAGGTGCGCGAGGTTCTCGGGCAGGAAAGTCACCTTGTAGCCCAGCGATTGCACCAGCCGGATTTCCTGCAGCGCGGCATAGCTGCCGGCGCTCTGGTCGGGGGTCGGCGTGGTGTAATCGACAAAGAGGACACGGCCCGCGATGCCGCGGTCCTTCTCCAGATCCGGCGCGGTGCCGACCTTGGAGAAATTGGCATAGGCCGCGGCCCAGCGGCGCTTGAACTTCGGCCGGTTGACCTCCTGGAAGCGTTTGAAGCCGGAGGCGGTGCTGGTGCCGCTGGTCATGCCTTCGTAGTGATAGACGATCGACGAGGGGATGAACCAGGTGGTGTAACCCGCATCGCGCACCTTGAACGACAGGTCCGTGTCCTCGAAATACATCGGCTCGAGGTAGGAGGACAGCCCGCCGACCTCCTCCCAGATCTCGCGGGTGGTCATGACAGCGGCGCCCGAGAGGTAATCGGCCTGGCGCGCATAGCTGAAACGCGGCTCGTTCGGGTTCTGGCGGTTGCCGTAGTTCCACGGATCGCCTGACCCCCAGATGATGCCGCCCGCGTCCTGCAGGGTGCCGTCCGGGTAGAGCAGCTTGGAGCCGACGAGGCCGACGTTCGGGAAGCGGTCAAACCCGTCGATCAACGCATCGAGCCAGCCGGTGGTCGGCTCGGTGTCGTTGTTGAGCAGCACGACATATTTGCCCCTGGCCTGCGCCACCCCGGCGTTGCAGGCGCGGATGAAGCGCATCGGCTCTTCGTTGTGGATCACGGTGATGCCGCTGACCAGCTCTTCGAGGGTGGCGGTCTCGTCGGTGGAGGCGTCATCGACGAGGATCACCTCGAAGCTGGCCTTGTTCCAGGCCAGCAGCAGCGCGCAGAGCCCGGCATAGGTGACCTTTACCTTGTTGTGCGCGGGGATGACGATGCTGACGTCCGGGTTTTTCACCTCGGGGAAGCTCAGGGGCTTGAGCTTGAGCTTTTCGTGCCCCGCTTCGAGCGCTTCGAGCGCCATGGACAGCTGGGCCATCTGATCGTTCGGTGTGCCCGCCTTCATATGGGCGCGCAGCGCCTTGAAGCGCAGCGGCGACTGCGGGAAGAGATCGCTGCCGATGGCCTTGGCACCCTCGTGCTGCAGCACCGCCACCGGGGTCAGCTGCCGCGGCGGCAGGAACCAGTTGGCCCAGTAGATGCGGTTGCCCGACGGGTCGCGCAGCTCCAGCCAGCTGTGCTGACCGGTGAGCCAGGTTTGCGGGATGCGCACCATGTTGTTGCCATCCTCGAGCCGGATCGGGAAGGCGGGCGTGCCATTGACCCAGGCCACGGCCTTGACCGGGCCGTTGGAATGGAACTCCAGGACATGGCCCCAATCCTTGTGGATGTGCACCCCCACCACGTGGCCGGGCAACAGCACGATCTGCGCGCCGTCCACCCGCAGCACGATATCGTCGCCGGGGTCCAGTTTGGCGATATCGAGATCGGCGCGATACCATTGGGCCGTGCCGGTGGTGTCATTGTCCAGATGCAGGCTGATCGGGGCCTTGAGGCCGGAGGCTCCGGCGCGGGTCAGGCAGGGACGCGCCACGAAGAAAACGTGCGGGTCGCCACTGACGGTGCTGTCGCCGCCGGTATAGTCGATTTCCAGTTTCAGGGTCTGTTCGGTGCGGCGGGCGGGCAGGCGCATCTGCACCGACTGGTAACCTGCGGCAATGGCCCCGCCATGCGCGCTGCGGTCGAAATTGACCCGGCCCGACCAGACGCTGTTGCCATCCGCGTCCTCGAGCCACAGCACCAGCGCGCCGCGCGCCCGATGACAGGCCAGCTCGGCCATGAAAACCACGTCGCCATCCGCCGGGCTCAGCGACATCTCGCCCCCGAGCGCCACCGCCTGTGATCCCAGTTGCGGGTCGAGCACCACGCGCAGGGTGTTCCAGCCGGTCACCTGCCATTCGTCGAGATCGTTGAATTTCTGATCGCCTGCCGCCTCCGGCGCGGCGGCGAGCGGAAAGCTGCGGCTCATGTCTTCGAGCGTCGGCACCGGATCGGCCGGAGCAAAGGACACCTCGGTGCGGCCACTGACAAGATGGGGCCCGGAAGACAGGAAATCCGGACCCGCCTTGGCGAAAACCGTACCCCCTGCAAAGGAGATTTCGCACAGGTTGGTCTTGGCAGACTTCGTTTTAAACATCTGGGGGGTATCCATGAGAAACTTAGTTGATGGTTTGGTGCTGTCGGCGGGCTCTGCCGATACAAAGGAGGTCTTCTTACGATCCTGCAGCCGGGCATGCAAAGTCAGGATATCCGCCTGCATCGCCTCCGGAAGCTGCGCAAGAAAGGATTTCATGTGCTGCGCGGCCACGCCGCCATGATAGCCCCGGCTTTCGGGATGCGTCACACAGTGTTTCGTGTCACGCACCGCATGCTGTCCGCCCTGCCGGGCATAGGCGATCGCGACCCAGTCGATGCCCCAGCCGAGGTTGTTGCGCTCGTAGTCGAGCGCGCGCATGCGTTCGGCGATCCGCGGTCCAAAGGCCCAGACCACGCCGTCGGTCTGCGCCACGCGCATCAGATCGCTGCCGGAAAGCGGGCCTTCGGCGACGTCCTTCGTGGGGTAGGGGGTCCAGGTCAGGTCCGGCGCCCAGACGCCGACACCGGGGTGGGCCTCGAAGGCGGCGGCACAATCGCGCACCAGCCCCGGCCAATCGTCATAGGACACATCCGCCTGGATCTGCAGCTGGATCTCGCCGGGCGCCACGATGTTCAGCGCGGCCCGGAACTTGCGCCCGAAGAACCAGCTTTGCGGGACGGGCACCCAGGTGCCGGGGCCGGTCTCGGGGGTGCCCGCGATATTGGAGTAGATGACCGTCATCCTGTCCACGGCGCCCTCAAGCTGCCGGGCAATGTCGAGAGCCTGCTCGTATTGGCCTTCCCAGCTTATGATAACCGCATGGATCGCTGAGGGCATACTCGGCTCTTGGTCTTCGGAGGATCGGGTGCCGGGGCCTGTCGCCCGACAGTTGTGTCTCTACCGCAAACACCCCCGGGTCACAATACGCAGCATCCCCCGATGTGCGGCGGAAAACCCGATCAAGCCCACCGCTACAAAAGAACCGGCGCCATCCACAAGGATGACGCCGGTCTGTGTGCAGGCAAGGACCGTGTGGCTCAACCGATGCCGCCACCGGAGAGGCGCCAATCCGTCCCGTCGCTCCACAGCGGTTTTTGCAATGTGCTGTCATAGATCATGGCCCCGGCACCGGCAGCGGCGGCACTGGGCCGCGACGCGGTGTCATAGGCGCCACAGCGCACGGGCCCGGCCACATCCAGCATGGAGCCGGGGTTCGTGGTGCCGATGCCGACCTTGCCGTCGGCCTTTATCGTCACCCGGGCCGCGTTGCCCGTGGCGAATTGGATGTCCGACGCCTCGTAATTCCAGAAATAGGCCATGTTCGAAAAGCCGAACCAGAAGCCGTCAGTGGCGCCGGCGCCGCTGGTGTCATTGGTCATCTGGAGCGCTGCGCCCGTGCTGCCGGGACGGTGGATGTGCAGCGGATAATTGGGGGCGTTCGTGCCGAAGCCGAGAAAGCCGGTGGTCCCGTCGATCACCATGGCCTCGGTCCAGGCGGTGCCATCGGCGGAAACCTTCACCGAGAAATCGTCCGATCCGGCGGTGCCCATCTCGGCCCGCCCCGACCAGCCGGTCTGGAACAGCAGGCTGGCAGTGTCGGCGTCTGTGGCCTTGTTGACCTTGAGCTGATGGCCCATGCCCGCATGGCTCAGCAGGCTGGCGTCGGAGGCCACGGCAAGGCGGTTGCTGCTATCATGGGTCGTGCCGATCCCGATGCCGTCGAGATTGTCGAACGACGGGGTGCCACCGCCACCGCCTGTGCCGGTGCTCAGCGCGGACCATGTTCCGGCGGAATAGAGCCGCAATCCGCCTGCGGCCTTGTCCGTGGCGAGCCAGCCATCGGCCGGGGTGACGAAACTCCAGGTGTCATCCACCCAGGCCGCCAGCGCGCCCGCATGGCCGTCCCATGCGCCGGACGGGGCCGGGCCAAGCGCCCAGACGCCGCCGGAAATCGGTGTGACCGGCGGGGTGCTGGCATCGAATTCTTCAATTGCCAGTTGCACCACAATATCGAGCCGCTCCAGCGCGGCATTGTGGGTGACATGCTTCTGCGCCTGTGCGGGCAGCAGGTAGGGCAGGGAAAGTCGTGCGGAAATGTCCATGATATACAGCTCCTGATCAGGGTCGCGCACAGAATTGTCGTGATTTCTTGACAGGGTCCAAACCCACCGTGCGGTGCCCCCCTTGGCAGGCCGCCACAACCGCAAAGCGTCCGGTCTTCGCGGTGGCCGGGCGCCGCGCCGCCTCCGATGTCCCGGTCGGCCTGCATTGACACCGGGTAGGATCGCTGGCTCTTTGCAGTGGCAGGGGCGCCTTTTGAAGCGGGCGGCGACCGCATGAGACAGTATCCGGGAGCCGGGCAATGAACGCACGAACGAACACCACGATCGAAGAACAGAAACAACGCGTTATGACGGCGCTTGATGCGGTGCGACAGGAGGTGAAAGCCTACAGGCAACTGGCCAAAAGCCCGCCCACCTTCCTGAAGGACGGCATTCCGGAGCGCCTGCGGGCCGATGCGCTCACTGGCGCGGCGCTCTATCCGGACCGCTTTGCCATGATCAAGGCGCTGGTCTCGGGCGGTGTCGGCGCCGAGGTCGGCGTGCAACAGGCGATCTTCTCGCGGTTTCTGCTCGACGAGATCGGGCCCGAAACGCTGTACCTGCTCGACATGACCGCCAAGGATTTCCGCCCCGACGTGATGGACGATCCACGCACCAAGGCGCTGATCGGCGACAGCTCCAGCAACCTCGCGACCCTGCCCGACCAGAGCCTCGACTGGATCTATGTCGATGGCGATCACCGCATGACCGGGGTGCAAAAGGACACCGATGTCGCCCGCCAGAAGATCAAACCCGGCGGCGTGCTGATCTTCAACGATTATACCCCGTGGTCGGTGGCCGAGGTCATGCCCTACGGGGTGATGCCGGTGGTCAACGCCTTGGTGAACGAAGGCTACCCCGTCCTCGGCCTCGCCATCGCCCCGCATGGCTACTACGACATTGCCGTGCGCTACGCGCCGTTGTGATACAGCTCATCTGCATAGCCCCCGGGGGCGCCAAGATCCCGTAAAGGGCGGAGAGGACGTTTTGCCGGGGGCATTTGTCCCTGACTTGTCCTGATGAGACAGCGGAAAGGCACGAAGGGACAAATGCGACCGTTTCGGCGCAGAGGTCTGGCAGGCGGTTTATGTCCGGAGTGCGGGACGGAGCTGCCGTCAGCCAAGTCGCTTTGAATGACCGGTTTCGTTACTATGCTATCATTGAGCGTATGCATGACGCGACATTTCGGGCATCCACGACGGCCTCACGAACAAGCCAGTCAAAGTGGCCCGAGAGAGACTTGACGCGCTCGATCTCACGAAAGGCAAGATAGCATTGCCCGACATAAATCACTGCCAGATTTGGGCCAAAAATAGTGATGGGCGCGCTAAATACCTGATGCGCGTCAAATAGGAATATGCGCAATCTCGGAAACATCTGATCGCATTGATCGGCGATAAATTCCAGTTGTTCGTATCGGATACCTTCACTCACACCCTTGTAGTAGGACGTTCCTGCTGCACATGCTTCCATTTCGTGAATGGGTATGGCAATTTCATAGTCGGAAACACCCGACGACAACCACGCAAGCTGATCCCGCATCGCGTTAAATGCTTCTGGCAAGCGGCGCTCAGGCACAGGCGCATATTCCCATTCCAACATGCGGCTTGTCTTGAGAATATCCGGTAATGTCGCTGGCACATGGCGCACCTTGTAACCTGCCGCCTCATGGTGCCATGCAAGCAGTTGCGCGTCCGCCGAGGTGCGCTCCGCAGGACTAAGTGAGAGTGCCGCTGCCACAATATCGCCGGGTGTTTCTGGTCTATTCGTCAAGCCAAGGAGCCAGTCAGTGCTGACCCCCAAGGCCACTGCGACATCGGCGGCCAATTGCGCATTTGGCAGTCGGGGATGGTCGTCCTTAAGAAGCTGACCAATGGTTGACCGGTCCACATTTGTTACTCTGGATAGCGCACTTCTGGTCATGCCAGCGTGCGACATTGCTTCTTGTAGACGATTTCGAAACAAGTCAGCCCGAACACGTTTGTCCATTAAGGTCCACTCTGTAGATTAAAATCACCAAAGCAGCATTCAAGCAGCAAATTTACATAATGTCCACGCAAGCATTTACCAGATAGGCCAATGGGAACCTTGCCTCGCGTGGAGATAGACCCAATGGACAGCAAAATCAGACTTTTCGCCAAGGCTGTCACATGGCAAGTCGCAGGGTTCTTCTCAATGATGCTGATTGGGTTCCTTTTTACAGGTTCAGTAACAGCAAGTGGTGGCATTGCTTTGGCCGGAACCTTCACAGGGTTCGTCGCATATTTTGTGCACGAAATAGCCTGGTCACATGTGGCGTGGGGGCGTGGCATGGTTGCTGTTGCCACGCATTTGGAAGCCAGCAAAAAGACTTAGAAAGAGGCGCCCAAAGTAAATCCGGCTCTCGAACAAAGCAGCCATTCTTTGGCGTTGCGGCACTAGTTACTTTGGGCTCTCTACAGACCTTCTCCGCACCGCAGGATATGCCAAACCTCAGGCGTTTTTGCCCCATCCCTCACCCAAACCGTTCCACCAACCCCCGTGACGCATCCAAAGCGGCCCGGATCGTCACGTCCATGTCCATGTAGGCATAGCGCCCGAGCCGGCCGAGGAAGGTGACGCTCTCCTCCGCCTGGGCCAGACGCTCGTAGCGCTCCAGCATGGCCATCTCGCCGGTCAGGCGGATGGGGTAGTAGGGGATGTCGCCCGCCTCGCAGGCGCGGGAGAATTCGCGGTACAAAACCGTGCCGTCGTGTGTCTCCCACGGGGCGAAATGCTTGTGTTCGGTGATGCGGGTGAAGGGCACGTCCGGATCGCCATAGTTCATCACCGCGCAGCCCTGCCAGTCGCCCGTGCCGGTGAAGCGCTCGAAATCCAGCGTGCGATAGCCAAGCGCGCCGAACCGGCCGCCGTAATAGGCATCCAGTGGCCCGGTCCAGATCAGGTGATCGCCGCGCCCCGCCGTGTCCGCATCCATCGCCGAGCCAAGGTGCACATCGATGTTCGGATGGTCGAGAATGCCCTCCACCAGCGGCGTATAGCCGTCCTCCGGCATGCCCTGAAACGGGTGTGCGAAATAGTTGTCGTTGTAATCGAAGCGCAGCGGCAGGCGTTTGAGGATGGCGGCGGGCAGGGCACTTGGGCTCAGGCCCCACTGCTTTTCCGTATAGCCCTTGAAGAAGGCCTCGTAGAGCCGCGGCCCGACAAAGCGCAGCGCCTGCTCCTCGAAACTCTGCGGGTCCGTGATGCTCCGATCCGCCTCGTGTTCCTCGATGAACTTCCGCGCCTCCTCGGGGCGGAAGGTCTTGCCGAAGAACTGGTTGATGGTGTGCAGCCCGATGGGCATGGCATAGACCGCGCCCTGCACCGTGGTCTTGACCTGGTGGCGGTAGGGGCGGAAGCGGGTGAAGCGATTGACGTACTCCCAAACCTCCGCATCGCCGGTGTGAAAGATGTGCGGCCCGTAGACATGCACCATGACACCGGTCTCGGGGCAGCGCTCGGTGTGGCAGTTCCCGGCGACATGGGCCCGGCTGTCGTGGATCGTCACATGATGCCCCGCCTCGGCCAGTGTCCGGCCTGCGACAGCCCCCGAAAGCCCCGCTCCGACGATGGTGATCTGCATGTGGTCCTGCCCGGCTGTCCAAAGTTCGGGGCACCCTAGAGCGGGAGACGACAAGGGGAAACCGGTTTTCGTCTTGCGCTCCCGCAGGGCGCGCAAGGCGGCGGACGAAACCTGGCGCGAAAGACAGGGGGGCCGTCATCCGCGCGCAGGCGGCGCAAGGGAAGGTCGGCTCAGTGCCGCTTTACCGACTGCAGAAAAGCCTGCCCTGCTCCGATCACGCGGTCTGGGTTTTGCGCTTGCGGCCTGCGAACCCTGCTCCGGCGAACGCGGTCAGCAAAAGCAGCGCCGATGCGGGTAGCGGCACGGCGGCGATGGTCGTTGTAACGTCAAACCGGAACCCTGCGCCATTCACGGAGTCCGTCCAGTCAAACCGCAGTTGCTGCACCGGGTACATGCCATTGAAGACGGTGGTCAACTGATCTACGCCTGCTGCAGAAACAATCGTGTTGAGTGCCAGACCATCGATCCAACTCATGCTGAGATCGGTGAAACTGCTGTTTATGGTCGCTTCCGTCACGGCTGCGTTGGCGACGGCTTCCTGCGTGGCACCGGAGGTGAAGAAATCCAGAATATAACTTCCGGCGCCGTCACCGCTGGACGTGACAATCCCGGTAAACAGGGTATCGCTCGTCACATCGTAGGGGCCACCGCCTTCGGCTGCAATTGTTGCAGCAGAGACGCCGAGCGGTGCGATGATCGCTGCGAGCGTGAATAATGCAATTTTGTGCATGATATGTCCTTACAAAGGAGAGGTGCAAAACACACCGTCCCTCTGCTGTTAGTCGCCGATCATCCACTTCCGACTGATGTAGGTTAGGGCGCTGTCATTTTCAGACCGCCCCTGTCTTGCCAATGTCTGTCTGACGCGCTGGAGCGTGTGCCCGTGCGGACCGTCGCCCCCCTTTCCATCGGACCTGCGAAACGTCACCAAACTCCGCTGCGTTTTCGCCAGCTTCCGGTGAATGCTTTGCGGCTGATGGCTCAAGGCTCGCTCAATCATGATGCCGATGTCTTGGACCCTGTCCGCCGGATCGCTTTCGCTTATCCCGAAAAGAGCCGGGACAGGTTCTGTGTCAAGGCGGCCAAGCCCTTGCGGTGCAGAGTGCGGTGATGGATCTTCTTGTATGGATAAGGGATCAATCGGCGAAAGCAGGCCAGCCGGCCAAAGGCGCGCCGCCCCTCTCCCGACGGGAGAAAGAGCGCCCCTTGGCCCCGCGCACCAATAGCGACCCTCGGCGTAAATCGTAGCGAAAGGTCGCGACCGGGCCTTGGTATCGTTGAGGCGCTCCAGGGATCGGACCTTTCGCCTTTGCAGCGAAAGCACAGGTTGCCGCGCGTCGCGGACGATCCTGCACGGCGTGGCACCGGGTGGATGACCGAAAGCCCCGCACGGGTCTGAACCGTGATCTCGCGGGCAAACCCCGGCGGAGTTGAAACAAACCCTAAGCAAACTGCCCTGTTTCGCCAGATTTCCGGCGCCCTGCATCCGCTTTCTCCCGGCATTTCTGCCCCGTCATAACAGCCGTGGGGGGCTTGGGATGTATTTGCATTGGGATGGCCGTATCGGTGCCGGGGATCCGTTCCTCGACAACAATCTGAACTCTCTGGAAATCGTGAGCGGGCCTTCGGGCACCTACCTTTATGCCGGAACCGGGCAGGGCGGCGGCATCACCGGCTACACGCTCAGCCCCTCCGGCAGTCTCGCAACAGAGCATGACCGGCTCTATTTCCCCTCGTGGCTGGGCGGTACGGCGGGCGATATTCTCGAATACGGCGTTGTCGATGGCCAGGTGCAGCTGCTGATTGGCGGCGGCGCGCCCAGCGGCATTGGATACCTGCGCGGCTATCAGCTCGGCTCCAATGGTCAGATCAACGGGCTCGACCAGATCGCCGGGCTCACCTCCGGCACCTGGAACATCTCGGATGTGGCGCTGTCGAGCAGCGCCTGGGGCGCGCTCTACGTGGTGGATGCGGCCACCGGTCAGCTGCGCAGCTACGTGCCGAACGCCAGCGGCACGCTGACCCCGAATGGCGCGGCCCATGACCTCGGGGTCGGGGTCACCCTTGAGATCGCAACGGTCGGGGGGCAGGAAATCCTGCTGGCCACAGATCTCTCGCGCGGCGGCCTGCTCAGCTATGCCATCGACAGCATCACCGGGCGGCTGACCCCGGTCGATTACGAGGGCGCGGAAAAGGGCATGGGCATCGCCACCCCCACGGCGCTGGAAACCGTGCAGGCCTTCGGGGCGACCTGGGCCATTCTCGCGGCCGCCGACAGCGCTTCGCTGAGCGTGCTGCGCGTCACTCCGGGCGGCGGGCTTGTCCCCACCGATCACGTGATCGACGGGCTGAACACCCGCTTTGGCGGGGTGCAGGCCCTGGCCGTGGCCGAGGCGGACGGGCAGGTCTTCGTGATCGCGGGCGGCGCCGATGACGGGCTGAGCCTCTTCACGTTGCTGCCGGACGGACGCCTGCTGCACCTCGAAACAATCGAACATGATCTTGGCCTTGGCCTGATGAACGTCACGGCCATCGCTGCGGAGGTCGTCGGCAACGAACTTCAGATCTTTGTCACCAGCGGCACCGATGACGGCATCACCCAACTGTCGGTTCCGCTGTCGAACCTGGGCGCGGTGGTCCGCGACACCGGCGCCGGCAGCACACGGCTCAACGGCACCGGCGGCGATGATCTTCTGGTCGCCGGAGAGACCGGGCACGACACGCTCTATGGCTATGGCGGCAAGGATATCCTCGTGGCCGGGGCCGGGGGCGCGACCCTCCACGGCGGCGGCGGCGCGGATATCTTCGTGATCTCCGAGGACGACGCCCCGCAGCGTGTGCGGGTCATGGATTTCACCCCGGGCGTGGACAGTCTCGATCTGTCCGGCATCGGCATGCTGCGCTCGACCGCGCAGCTGACCTTCACCACAACCGGCTGGGGGGCCCTGATCACGATCCGGGACACCACCATCGAACTGCGCTCTGCCAATGGCGGCCCGCTCACCGAACAGCAGGTGTTCCCCGATGGCTTCACCTGGGCCGATCACATCATGCCCTCGCCCGCGCCACAGGGCATGATGCTCTCCGGGAGCGGCGCCAACGATGTCCTGAACGGCACCTTCCTTGGCGATACGATCATCGGCGACGCCGGCGACGACAGCCTGTGCGGGGAGGGCGGGGCGGACCAGATCTGGTCCGGCAACGGCAATGACACGGTGCGTGGCGGTGACGACGATGACACCGTCGGCGCGGGCACCGGGAATGACATGATCTGGGGCGAGGGCGGCAATGATGAGCTTTGGGGCGACGCTGGGCGCGATCGCATCTGGGGCGGCTTCGGCAACGATGTGCTGGGCGGCGGCGCGGACAATGACACCCTCTACGGCGACGATGGCATGGACAAGGTCTGGGGCGACGACGGCGATGATGTCGCCTGGGGCGGAACGGGCGACGACACGGTCGGCGGCGGGACGGGCGACGACAGCCTCTACGGCGAGGACGGCAACGACAAGCTCTGGGGCGGCGCAGGCCAGGACCAGATGATCGGCCATGACGGCGATGACACGATGGCCGGCGGCCCCGGCCATGACCGCATGTTCGGCGAGAACGGCAACGACAGGCTCTGGGGCAACGGCGGCAATGATTCCGGCTGGGGCGGGACGGGCGACGACATCCTCGGCGGCGGCGATGGCAACGATTCCCTCGACGGCGGCCATGGCAACGATTCCCTCGATGGTGGCAATGGCAACGACACGCTGCTTGGTGGGGACGACAATGACACGCTCGATGGCGGTATCGGGGCCGATGTGATCTGGGCCGGCGCGCAGAACGATCTGCTCTCCGGCGGCGCCGGGTATGACACGCTGGGCGGCGGAGCGGGCGATGACACGCTCTGGGGCGGCGGCGGCGACGACAAGCTCTGGGGCGACGACGGCAACGACCTCGGCGGCGGCGGCTGGGGCAACGACACGCTCGGCGGCGGCGGCGGCAACGACACCCTCTGGGGCAGTGCCGGCAATGACAAGCTCTGGGGCGATGCCGGCAATGACGAACTCTACGGCGAGGACGACAATGACACGCTCGCCGGGGGGACGGGCCATGACACCCTCTATGGCGGCAATGGCCGCGATGCGCTCTGGGGCAGTACCGGCAATGACAAGCTCTATGGCGGGGCCGGCAACGATACGCTGGGCGGCGATGGCGGCAACGATACGCTTTATGGCGGCGCCGGGGCGGACACCTTTGCCTTCTACGGCACACACGGCAATGACAGGATCGTGGATTTCGAGGATGGCGTCGACCTGATCAAGATCGGCAGCCCGGGGCTCAACCGCTTCGCACAGCTGGACATGGAGCAGGTCGGGGCGGATGTGGTGCTGCATCTGCCGGGCGGGGACGTCACCCTGATCGACACGCAACTGTCCGAGATGAGCGCCGGGGATTTCTGGTTCGTCTGAGCCCCTCCCGAAACGAAAACGCCGCCCCCCATGGAGCGGCGTTTCCCTTTTCGTCCCCCCGCAGGGGCGGGATCAGTCGGCGATCGTCTCTTCAAGCTGGGTGATACGGGCGGACAGCTCGGCAATCAGCGCCTGCTGCGCGGCGTTGCGTGCGTTCAGCTCCTGAATAGCGGCCAGCGCCACGCCGGAGGTGTCCAGCGTCGAGATGGTGGTGTCGTTGTGGCCCGTCCCGAAGGCGGCATGGAAATCCTGCGCCATCGGACCGATGTGACGCACACCGGCCTGCGCATCATGCTTGTAGGTCCAGCTGCTCAGCGGCAGCGCGGCGACCTTTTCCAGAACCTCGGAGCCATCAATCGGCACGATGGCCATCTTGGCGTTCTTGTCGGAGCTTTGCGAGAGCGTGCCGCCGATGGTCAGGTTGCCCACCGCGTCGAGCGACATGCCGCCCTGCGCGGCAGAGCCGTCGCCTCCCACGCGGAAGGTGCCATCGTGGCCGACAAACATCGCATCATCGCCATCGCTGTCACTGCGGGAAATGATGAACCGGCCGGCCGCGGCATTCTCATGGGTAAAGAACCAGCTTTTGCTGGTCGCGGTGTTCTCCATGGTGATGAAGGAGCCGCCTTCGTTCGTCATGGTCAGCAGGCCGCGGACGCCCGGCGTGCCGGTTGTATCTGCGAGGAGGAGAGACTGCATTTCACCCGACCCCACGACATCCAGCCGCGCGCTCGGAGACGCCGTCCCGAGGCCGATATCCCCATCTGTATCGATGTAGAGCGCGTTCTGCGGCGCGCTGGGGCGAATTCGGAACGGCAAGTTCGAACCATTGGTGGCATCGCGCACAAAGAAGTTCGTCTCGTTGCCCGCCACATCCCAGGTTTGCGGAGTAAAGCCCGAAGAGCCGCTTTGTTCCAGACGCATCGTCGGGCTGTCGCCATTCACGACGTGCAGTTCGACCACCGGCGAGCCGGTCCCGAGACCGACCCGGCCGCCATCATCGACATAAATCGAGGCGGTCGGCGCGTTGGCCTCGATGGTGAACGGCGTGCGGCCCGCGTCGATATCGTCGATGGAGAACTTATCCTGCCCGCCGTTCGAGCTGTCGTTGAAGGTGATCTGCCAGTCGCGGGTCGGGAAAGCGCCGGAGTTCGAGGTGTCCACCGCCCTGATCCGCAGGTTGTTCTCTTTCAGGCGCAGCGTGTCGAATCCGAAGCTCTCGCCGTTGACGCAGTCCATACCGACACAAATCGACCCATCAACGATAAGATCGTCGGTAATGACCTGATCTGCGGATGCCGCTCCGGCCAGCGCAACCAGGGCCGTCGCCCCGAATGCCACTGTCCGCAGGCGGGAATTACGAATGGCCATGATAAATCTCCTGTTGTATCAATGGGGCTCCTCCCCTTGGATCGGCTATCCCTTGTGATCCGTTCTGGCGCGATCGGACGCGATCACTCAAGATGAAAAAGCGGTCATCATGCATTTCGGAATGCTGCGCGTGGAACGTATCACAATAAACTTTACCCAGATTGTGTCCCCGGGCGCCGATTGACGCAACGTAATACAACAAAGTACCGGGGCATAGCGCTTTTTCCACGATGCAGACCTGCCATGGGAAACGCCGCGCGTGCGCTCTGCACCCGTTGCCCCTGCAGCCCGGTGGAGGTCGGACGGCTCGGATCCGGTATAAGGTTGATTATGTAATGAGACCGCGAAAACACGCTGCCCGATGCGGCGGATGATGGCCCCCGCGATCCCCCCGCAAAGCGCTGCAGCCAGCAGGTCTTTACCTTGTCTGGCCAATGCGGAACAACAGGCCGCATGACCCAAGCCCCGCCCTCCACGACTGCGCCCCCGGCACCCGGCCCCCTGATCTCGGTCATCGTGCCCGTCTACAACGTCGAAGACCATGTTGCCGCCTGCCTCGACAGCCTGCGCCGCCAGACGCTGGAGGACTTCGAGGTTCTGGTGATCGACGATGGCGCCACCGACGCCAGCGCGGCGCGGGCGCGCGCGGCCATGGCCGGCGATCCGCGCTTTCACCTCATTCAACAGGAGAACCGCGGTCTGTCCGGGGCCCGGAACACCGGGCTGGACCTGGCGCGCGGAACCTTCATCGCCTTTGTCGACAGCGACGACCGCGTCACGCCCGATTACCTGATGCAGCTGTGGCAGACGCTGGACGCAAGCCGCGCCGACTGGGTCGCCTGTGCCGTGCGCTCGTGCTTCACCGATGAACCAAGCCATGTGCATTCCGCCATCCACGACGCCCCGGACATCGCCGCCCATCCCGTGACCCGGCGCTACGGCCTGACGGATTGGTCCGACGTCATCCGCCATTTCCCGTCCGCCTGGAACAAGCTTTACCGCCGCAGTCTGATCGAGGGGCTGCGCTTCGACGAAGGCACCTGGTTCGAGGATCACACCTTCTTCTATCGCGCCGCCGCCCGCACCGATCACATCCTGCACCTGCCGCAACCTCTGTACCTGCAAACCCGGGGCCGCGCCGGGCAGATCACCACGCGCGACGATGACCGGGTTTTTGAACAGCTCGACGTGCTGCGCGCCATGCGCACGATCATGGATGCGCGCAAGACCGGGGCCGCGCAGGCCTTTTCCCGGATCGCCTCGCGCCTGCTGTTCGAGCGCTCCGGCGCGCTGAAAGACCCCGGTCGCCGCGCCCGGTTTGCCCAGGCCGCCGGGCAGTTTCTGCAAGAACAGGGTCTAATCTACACGCCCGACTGGGACGACGGCATCGCGCGGGCCTGGGCTTTGGAAATGGCCGGGGACCTGCCGCTGAGCGTGGTGCTGCCCTGGGATGGCGAAGATCCGGGCGCGCTTGACGCGACGCTCTCCAGTCTGGCCGATCAAACCGGACCGGGCCACGAAGTGCTGCTGATCAGTGCCGCGCCGCAAGCGAAAGCGCTTGCAAAGCCGCATCCCTCTGTGCGCCTCCTGCCCGCGTCGGGCAAGGATCTGGGCACGGCGCTGCGGACCGGGGCGGAGGCGGCAAAAGGCACCTTCATCGTCTTCCTGCGTCCCGGCGATCGTCTCAAGCCCGCGGCATTGCACGACTGGGTCGAGATCATGCTGCGCACCGGGGCGGACAGCGGCCTGAGCCAGTTCTGGCAAGGCACCGAGGCCGATGCGTTGCCGCACAACGGCTTTGACGACATGCGTCCCCTGCCCGCCGGCACGCCGCTCACGGGTCTGCTCGCCCTGACGCCTGCCGCCGTGCTGGGCATGACGCCGGACCTCTCGGCGCGGATCTTCCGCCGGGCCGCGCTCGCCACGCTTCCCGGCTTTACCAAGGGGCCGCGCCCGCATTGGGCCCTGTGCCTCACCGCGCCTTTGAGCGGTCCCTGCGCCTATATCGCCTGGCCGGGATTGGCGCTGGACCTCTCGCCGACCGGCGCGCGGGCCCGGCAAACCCCCAAAAGCAGCCGCGCGCTGGCCCGGGGCCATGACGCGCTCATCCGCGCCCTGCCCGGCCCGATCAAAGACCGCCTGCCCAAGGGCTGGGAGCGCCGTCTCTACGCCCGCGCGATGCGCGATCAGGTGAGCGCCGCCCTGCCCGCCTCGAAACCGGCCAGGGCGCTGCTGCTCGGCGGGGTCATGGCCGGGGCCGCAACCCGGGGCCTGACCGGCGCGCACCGCGATCCCGCCGGGTTCGATCCCTCCTTTGGTCCCGGACTGGCGCGGCTGATGAACCCCGCCGGCTTCCTGCGCGGCGCTCCGCTCCTGCCGCATGTCTCGGGCCTGTCCGCCGCCGCCACCACAAACGACGCGCCGCAAGACGCCGAAGCGATCCGGGGCGATCATCTGCTCTATGCCTTCCCTCTGCAGGGCAGCGGCCTCTTCCGCTTTCGGGCCGATTTCCACAGCGATCCCTTCGCCAACCTCTCCTTTGTCGCGGAAGACGGCGTCGAAGTGCCCTTCCACCTCTCCCTGCGCCAGAAGGACGGCCTGATCGTTGCCAACGACAGCCGGGCCGATGGCGCATGGCGGGCGGAACGGCAGTACGCCTGTGCCCTGCCCCCGAACGGCGCGGATGTGCGTGTCGAGATCACACC
This sequence comes from Pacificoceanicola niger, assembly GCF_048553275.1. Taxonomy (NCBI): domain Bacteria; kingdom Pseudomonadati; phylum Pseudomonadota; class Alphaproteobacteria; order Rhodobacterales; family Roseobacteraceae; genus Pacificoceanicola; species Pacificoceanicola niger. Next base: position 4,336 of record NZ_JBLZMW010000023.1, on the reverse strand, counting down.
GCCACAGGTCCGCGTCACCGTGGACAAAGAGACCATCCTGACCCTCGGCCCGCGCTCCATCCGCAACCGCGCCGGGCTGGCGGGGCTGGAGCGTATCGCCTGGCTCGCGGTGCAGGGTGGCGTCACCGCTCTCGACATTCTGCCCGCGCCCGCCACCGAGGCGCTGAGCCTCGACCCGCGCCTGCAACTGCGCGGCACGGCGGCCCTGCCCGGCAGCCTGACCGTCGCGCATTCCGGCGAAACCGTCTCTGTTACGGCCCAAAACGGCCCGAATGGCGCGGGCGTCCTCGTCGATCTGCCCGGACGCCACTGGCACGGCCTTGCCTCCGATGCCGCCCTCAGCTTGATTGATGGTGCCGGACAGACGCGCTTTTCCCTCACCCGCGCCGATCTTGCGACACGCATCGACAGGCTGATGACCGCGCCGCCCGGCCCCGCCGACAGCACGCTTGTCCTGAACCTCTTTGACCATGTCCGTCATGCCGCCCTGCATCCGCTGCTGAAGCCCGAGACGCGCGCCGCGCTGCAGACCCTTGCCGAGCCCTACGGCCTGAGCGATTACATCGCCCCTGCCAGCGGCGACGCGCCACCGCCCACCGCCCTCGCCATGCAAGGCACCGACGAGGGCCGCATTGATGTCGCCCTGGCCCGCTTCACCCTCAGCCAGCAGACGACCCCTGCCCCGGACCCGCTTGACGTGGTGCGCGAACTTACGCTGCCCCCCGCCCCGCAGCGCGGCCTCTACATGGCGCTGACCGATGTCTTCTGCCGTGAGGGCGGCGATTTCGAGGGGCTGCATGCGCTGGCCGAAGGGGCGGGCCTCGGCGATCTGCCCCCTCCGGAGGATGTCTGGAGCCTGTCCGCGCGTCTGCCCTATCTGGTCAAGGCGGGCCGCCATGACGAGGCCGCCGCCTGCCTGACCGCCATTGCCTACCCCTCCCCGGGATGGGTGCTGACACCGCCGATCGCCTGGACCCTGCGCCAGGCGGCCCGGGATCCCGTCATGCCCGAAGCCGCGCGCGAGGCGCTGATCCGCGCCTTCCTGCTGTTCCTCACCGAACGCGGCCGCCAATACTGGGAGCGGACGCAGTGCCGGGAACTGACCGCCGCCGCCGTCACGCTCCTGCGCGACCTCGGCCGGGACGATATCCTGAGCCGCGATATCGCGCAAACCTGCCTCGAAACCTATGGCCTCTCGCGCCAGTTCTGGCGGCTTCTGGCCGAACGCTGGCCCGCGGAGCACGCCTTGCCACCGCAAATTGCCACGGCACAGAGCCTGTTTTCGGTCATCGAAGACGGAACCGACGCCGGGGCCGTGGAGGAGGCCCTGCGCTTTTTCGAACGCCTCGGCTGCCCGGACGCGCCGCGCCTGCGGATCGAGCGTCTCGGCCCGGCGGGCCTGCCTTTGACACCCGGACAGGCCCCCGCCGCGTCCGCCCTGCTGCAATCCGCCAAAGCCCCGGAAGAGGCCGCGCTGCGCCACATGGCCTGCCCCGGCAGCGCGCCGGTCGAGGACGCGGTCTCCGATATGGCGGTGCGCGCCTTCCCCGCGCTCTATGCCCCGACCGCCCAGGCGCCTTACGCGGCCTTGCAGCGTGCGCTCGCGCAGCGGCTCGGCGGCCTGCTGTCCGGCGCATCGGAACCGCCGGATTCCGCCACAATAGAGACTGTTTTGCACGGCTGCGCCCGGCTCTGCGGTCCGGACACACAGTTCCTCGGGTTTGGCCTTGCCATGCTGCTGCGCGGGATCGCCCCCCTTGGGGTGAAACAGGCGGTCGACTCCTGGCTCCTGGCACGCCTCGCCGCCCATTGCGAAGACGCGCGCCGCGCGCTGACCCGCGCCCCCGCCGTCCGGGCCGCGCTGGCGCGTCTCGATGCGGACGATCCGCTGGCGCGGCATCTTGGCGGCAAACCGGCGCTGCCCGACCGCCCCGATCTGACCGGCGGCAGCCCGCTCTTTGACACGCTTGTCGTGGTCTTCTCCTGCAAGCCCTACCTCGATACCCGCATCCCGGCGCTGCAATCCGGCTGGCTGTCGCTGCTGGAGGCGCTGAACATCCCCTATATCGTCGTGGTCGGGAATGGCGACGGGCGGCGCGACGGCCCGATCGTCCATCTCGATGCCCCCGACGATTACGAAGGGCTGCCGCAAAAGACCCTCGCCGCGATCCGCTGGGTGCATGACAACACGGCCTTCGGCCATATGCTGAAGATCGACGACGATTGCTTTCTCAACGCACCGCTGTTCTTCGAGGGGCTGACCTACAAAAAGCATGACTATTACGGCCGAAAACTGACCCGTGGCGTCGGACAGATGGACCGCGTCTGGCATCAGGGCAAGTCCGCCTCGGAGCGGGGCAGGCACGAACTGGACCGCTCGCCGGAGCCGTCTTTCTACGCCGATGGCGGGTCGGGTTATGCACTCAGCCGCCGCGCCATGGCCGAGGCGCTGGACGCCGCCCAAAGCCCCGAGGGGCAGCGCCTCATCGGCCTGTCCTTCATGGAAGACAAGATGCTCGGCGATCTTCTGGCGCTGCGCGGTATCCATGTCATTGACGAGGACTATCGCGTCTCCGTCCGCCGTCGCACTTTCGGCAACGCGACCCCCGTCGCCTCCTGGGTCAATTCCTTCTTCCCGGGGCCTTCCGCGCCGCTGCAGCTGATCCACCTCGACACCGAAAAGGACCAGCAATTCGCCCTGGAACGGCTGCACACCCCCGGCCTTTACCCACCAAAGATCTGGCCCAGCTATCAGCCGGTGAAACTGGGCTACCAAAGCAACGCGCTGGAATTGCTGTCATCGCCGCAGAGCATCAACCGCGCCAAGGAGGCAGAGGTCGCCGTGGTCGCGGTGATGCGCAACGAGATGTTCATGCTGCCGCATTTCCTCGCCCATTACCGCGCGCTCGGCGTCACCAGCTTCCTGATCGCCGACAATGCCTCGGACGACGGCACCCGCGAATACCTGCTCGAACAGGACGACGTGGCGCTCTTCTCCGTCGATACCGATTACAAGCTCTCCCATTACGGCGTGGCCTGGCAGCAGGCGATGATCTCGGCCTTCCGCACCGGCAAATGGTCGCTCGTCGCGGATGCGGACGAGCTGCTCGTCTGGCAGGAAAAACAGAGCCAAACCTTGCCGGATCTTCTCAAAACCGATGATTTCAAAGAGGCCGAGGCCGCCCGGATCTTCATGCTCGACATGTATCCCGAAGGGCCGCTCGAAGCGGTGGATTTCACCAGCGGCGATCCCTTTGCCGAGGCGGGGTTTTGCGATGCGCGGCCCTTCCTGACCAACACCCCGGCGCGCGGCCCCTATTCGGACCAGCCGACATGGACCTCCGCCCTGCGGCACCGGCTGATCCCCGGATCGCGCGCGACGCTCTTCGTGGCGCAGAAACTGGCGCTGCTGAAGTATCACCCGTTCATGCGGCTGTCGGACGGGCTGCATTTCGTCGGCGACGCCCGGCTGGCCCGGCGCGAGCTGCTGTTCGCCCATTTCAAATACAACGCCGCCTTCCGCGAGAAGGCCCAAACCGAGGTCACCCGCCGCCAGCACTTCAACGATGCGGAGGAATACCGCAAATATCTCGCCCTCGCCTCCGAAGGGCGCAGCGTGATCCATCATCCGGACCTGTCGGTGCCCTGGACCGACTGCGCCTTTGTCCGGGAGCGGCTGCGCTGACCCCGATCAGTGGGTCAGCCGCTTGCTCATGACCTGCGCCACGCGCGCGGCGTCGAAGGGCTCGCCCAGCTTGTCGAACAGCGGGATCAGGACCGACGGATCCGCGACCAGGTCCTCGTACTGCACATGGTGTGAAATACGCGGATGGTTGCCGGAATAGCGCTGGAACGCCTCATCGGCCCGGCGCAGCTGTGCCGTCACCACATCGGCGGGATGCTCGGCCCACCACTTCGACTGCCTGACATCCTCGGCATTGCGCGAGTTGAACACGAAGAAGGGATTGTGAAACACCCGGCGGCAGAAGGTCATCAGCTGCGGCAGGTTCGGCCCCATCTGCAGATACCGCACCTCCTTGAAGCCGATCCAGCGGGCCTCCTGCGGCGGGCGCAGCACCTGGTTGACGAAAACCTGCGCCAGCCCCTTTTCGTAGCCGTCCACATTCACCTCGGCCATGCCGTGCCAGGGGTGGTCGGGCGGCTGGCGTTCCACGCCATGCTCGCCATGGGCCTTGCGCAGGGCCGTCGCGGACTGGAACAGCCCCTGCAGCGCCCCCCCGTTTTCGCCGCGAATGTGGGCGCCGGGAATGGTTTGCAAAAGGCTCTGCAGCAGCGTCGATCCGGACCGACCGTAGGTGACGATGAACAATGTCCC
>NZ_JBLZMW010000022.1:0-50953 GCF_048553275.1 Pacificoceanicola niger | reverse complement strand
TGCTTGTCTTCATTCGAAATCTCCTCGTTCATCTTGCCGAGAAAATTCTACGTTTGCAGCCCCTTAAAATCGGGGGGATTACCCTTGGGCGAGTCGGTCTTGGCCATATCGGTCCCTTCCTTGCTGATCCTAAAATGACAGACCGCGCGCCCGGCGCGCATGATCCAAATCAAAGCGCTCTTGTCGCATCGCCTCGGCGGCTGTATGCCCGCGCCATGCTTGATGATGTCGACGAAATTCACCCCCTGTTCCACGGTGCGCCCAAGACCACCGAGTTCAAGAAGCTGCGCAAGCGGCTTGTTCAGAACGTGCGTGAGGCGGTCGAACAATACGGCATGATCGAGCCGCGCAGTGACGGAAGCACGCCGAAGTGGCTGGTCTGCCTCTCCGGCGGCAAGGACAGCTACACGCTTCTGGCAATTCTTCACGAATTGAAGTGGCGCGGCCTACTGCCGGTAGAGCTTCTGGCCAGCAATCTCGATCAGGGACAACCGGGCTTTCCCGCGACGGTACTGCCTGAATTTCTTGAGAAAATGGGCGTGCCGCACCGGATCGAGTATCAAGACACCTACTCCATCGTCATGGACAAGATCCCGCAGGGTCGCACCTTTTGCGCCCTGTGTTCGCGATTGCGGCGTGGCAACCTTTATCGAATCGCCCGGGAAGAGGGCTGTTCAGCCGTCGTCCTTGGCCACCACCGGGACGATATACTCGAAACTTTCTTCATGAACCTGTTTCACGGCGGCCGTTTGGCGACCATGCCGCCGAAACTCGTTAATGAAGAAGGCGATCTTTTTCTTTACCGCCCGCTGGCGCATGTGGCCGAATCCGATTGCGAGCGCTTCGCGACGGCAATGAAATACCCGATTATTCCGTGCGATCTATGCGGCAGCCAGGACGGCCTGCAACGCCAACAGGTGAAGCAAATCCTTGATGGATGGGAGAAAAACTCTCCCGGACGGCGGCAAGTCATGTTCCGGTCCCTGATGAATATCCGCCCTTCGCACATGCTTGATCCAAGTCTTTTCGATTTTGCCGGTTTGATGCGGCAGGTCGAAGACGAAAATTCGCCCTAATTCCTCACAGCCCGTTAACAACCAGGTTACTCATTTCGCCTAGTTTCCATTCCAGGCACTGGAAAGGACGCTGAATGAAGGGCGCACTCCTCGAAAACATTGGCATTTTGCGCACGGCGCTGAGGCGCGGCTTTGTCGGGCCGCAGGCTCTCGCTTTCATCCCGGCTGCCGTTCTTGCGGCGTTCTGGCTTGGTGGTGAGCCGCTGCTGCTGCTGACGGCGCTCGGCCTGCCCATGCTCTACTTTCTGGCCGGGGGATTCCCTGCGACACCTGGTGCCGCAATGCCGGCGCAAGGTCATGTTGACTTGATTAACGCGTTGGATTCCAATGCGATGGCCACCGACGCACTGCAAAAGGCTGCAACGGCGCGCCTCTCGACCGCGTGCATCATGATCGAAATCGACGGCCTTGAGGATATCGCGCAGCGCGCTGGCGAAGGCACCGTCGACACACTCCGGGACCTGACCCTGACGCGTATGCGCAACACCCTGCGCCGCGACGACCGCGCGGTGCGGATCAGTGACAATCGCTTCATGGCGCTGCTGGCACCGTCGATTCGCCTGGATCTCGAGGCGCTGCTGCAGTTGGCTACACGCCTGCAAACCGCACTTGAAGAGCCTGCTTCGGTCGACAGCTCCATGCGGTATCTCTCGGCCTCCATCGGGTTTTGCGGCAGCCCGCGATTGCGTCCCGATGCCAACGGCGAACACCTGATCGAAGCCGCGCAGATCGCTCTCTCCGAAGCGTTGGCCAACGGTCCATCCGCCATCCGCGCCTGGTCCGACAGCATGCGCGCCGCGCATTTCGCGCAAAAGACCCTGCAAGGCGAAGTCGACAAAGCGCTCGACAATGGCCAAATTCAGCCTTGGTTCCAGCCGCAGGTCTGCACTTCGACCGGCGTGATCAGTGGCGTGGAGGCGCTGGCGCGCTGGATCCATCCGGAACGCGGTATTGTCCCGCCAGCGCAATTCCTGCGGTGCCTCGAAGAGTCCGGAAAGATGGACCGCCTGAACGAGGTCATCTTGCAGCATAGCATGACAGCCTTACGCAGTTGGGATCAGGCCGGGCTGGATATTCCGCGGATAAGCGTAAACTTCTCTGAAGCCGAATTGCGCGACCCACGCCTCTCGGAGCGCATCCAATGGGAGATGGACCGCTTCGGCCTGACACCGCACCGGCTTGGGATCGAAGTTCTTGAAACTGTGATCGCCAGCTCGCCAGAAGGCATCGTCGCGCGCAACATCGTGGAACTCGGTAAACTTGGCTGCCAAATCGACCTTGATGATTTCGGCACCGGGCATGCATCAATCGCGGCTTTGCGCAGGTTCAAGGTGCACCGCCTCAAGATCGATCGCAGCTTCGTGACTCGCATCGACCGCGACGAGGATCAACACAGAATGCTGGCAGCCATTCTCGGCATGGCGGATCGTTTGGGGCTGGAAACCTTGGCTGAGGGCGTCGAAAGCGTCGGCGAACATGCCCTTCTGTCTCAGCTTGGCTGCGATCACGTACAGGGCTTTGGCATCGCCCGCCCCATGCCAACCGATCAAATGGTGACATGGGCCCGCCAATACATGGAGAAAATCTCCGAAGCGCATTTGCTCGGGCGTAAATCAGGCTGAAACGCGGCCGCCGGAGCCAAGATATCAGGCCCCAACGCGTGCACCATTGCGCCTCATTACCGCAGCCCCCGGTGATTCCGCTTGACCTTTGCCCCCGGGAACGATTGAACCCGGCCAGTATTTCGGAAAGGCAAAGGCGGCGGTCTCCATGGACGATCAGAACAAGAACCTCATCCTCGCCACGGCGCTCAGCTTCGCGGTCATCCTGGTATGGTTCCTGCTTTTTCCACCACCCGAGCAGCCGGTCGACGATCCGAACGCTCCGGCAATCACACAAACCGAGACCACGCCAGGCACCGGCGATGTCGCTTCGGCGCCAACGTCCGTCGCCGGGAGCGCCACGACCGACGCAGAGGCCGCTGCGACCGAAACCGCGGACGCACCGCGACTGCCCGTTGATACCGCCCGCCTTGAAGGGTCCATCTCTCTGACCGGTGGGCGCATCGACGATCTGCGTCTGAAGGATTACCGGACCACCATCGAAGACGGCGCACCGATCGTTCAAATTCTGGACCCGGTGGGCAGCGATGCGCCGTATTATGCTCTGTACGGCTGGGCACCCGGTGCGGGGCTCACGCTTGATGATGTTCCCGGAGCCAACACCCAATGGAGCGTCGAGTCGGGGGAGACGCTGACGACGGACACGCCTGTCACACTGGTCTGGCAGAGTCCGGCCGGGCTCACGTTCCGCCGAACGATCGCGGTTGACGACGATTACATGTTCACGGTCGGCCAGTCCGTGGAAAACACCGGAGCCGGCGCTGTCTCGCTTGCGCCCTATGGCATCCTTGCACGGCACGGTGTGCCTGCAAATCTGAAGAAATTCTTCATCCTGCACGAAGGTGTCGTCGGCATGTCCGACGGGACGCTCGCGGAGGTCGACTATTCGGACATGACGGATTTCAGCGTCGTGCCCAGCGAAGGCGCCCGTGCCGAGGTGACCCAGGTGGCCGAGAATGGCTGGATCGGCTTCACCGACCACTATTGGATGTCCATTCTGATCCCGGAACCCGGCCAGGCGTTCAAGCAAGTAGCGAAATACGACGACCGCCGCGACATTTATCAGACCGAGACCGTGCTGCCGACGATCCAACTGGCCGAAGGCCAGACCAGCGCAGTCACGACTCAGCTGTTTTCCGGTGCCAAGGAGTGGGAAACCATCCGCGCTTACCAAAAGGGCGGTGTGCAGGGCTTTGTCGACTCCATCGACTGGGGGTGGTTCTTTTTCCTGACCAAGCCGATCTTTGCCGTTCTGCACTGGCTGCACGGTGTGATCGGCAACATGGGCATCGCGATTATCGCGCTGACGCTCATCCTCAAGGCGTTGCTCTTCCCGCTGGCCTATAAGTCCTACGTCTCCATGGCGAAGATGAAGGAACTCCAGCCGGAGATGGAAAAGATCAAGGAGCGTTCGGGCGACGACCGCCAAAAGCTCCAACAGGAAATGATGGCACTCTACAAGAAGGAAAAGGTCAACCCGGCCGCCGGCTGTCTGCCGATCCTGATGCAGATCCCGATTTTCTTCAGCCTTTACAAAGTGATTTTCGTCACGCTTGAACTGCGCCACGCCCAGTTCTTTGGCCCGTTCCAGGACCTGAGCGCGCCGGATCCCACCAGTCTGTACAACTTCTATGGCTTGCTGCCCTGGGCCGCGCCCGAGGCCGGCTCCGTGTTGGCGCTGATTTTCATCGGCATTCTGCCTCTGCTGCTCGGGATCTCCATGTTCCTGCAGCAAAAGCTGAACCCGGCACCGACCGATCCGACGCAAAAGATGATTTTCGCCTGGATGCCGTGGGTTTTCATGTTCATGCTGGGCGGCTTTGCGTCCGGTCTTGTGGTCTACTGGATCGCGAACAACACGATCACCTTCACGCAGCAGTACCTGATCATGCGCAGCCAAGGCTACAAGCCTGATATTCTTGGTAATATCACGGGCAAGGCAAAGGAAGCCGAGAAGAAATGACCCGGAGCGTCACCGACATCTGGCGGCACCCGATCAAAAGCCACGGACGCGAGTCCGTGGCTTCGATCCTTCTTGAGACCGGGAGAATGCTTCCTTGGGACCGGACCTGGGCCGTCGCGCATGAGATGTCAGATGCGGACGGGTCCGAATGGGTCTCCTGCCGGAATTTCTCCATCGGATCGAAGACGCCGGAATTGAGCGCGATCAGCGCGAGGCTCGACGAAGCCACCGGTCGCGTCACACTTGCGCACCCCAAGCGCGACGATCTCACCTTTGATCCGGACACCGAGGGCGAAAAGCTCATCGCTTGGACCCAAGGGTTTATCCCGGACAGCCGGGCGCAATCCGCGCGCGTGGTACGCGGCCAGGAGCGCGGCTTCTCCGACAGCGACTTTCCCAGCGTGACGCTTTGCAACCACGCCTCGCATCGGGCTGTCGAAGAAAAGATAGGCCATGCGCTGTCGCGCCATCGCTGGCGTGGCAACCTCTGGTTCGAGGGCGGGACGGCTTGGGAAGAATTCGACTGGATGGGCAAGGACGTTCAGATCGGGGAGGCCGTTCTGCACATTAGGGAACGCACCGACCGCTGCCTTGCGACACATAATAATCCCGACACCGGCGCACGCGACGCGCAGGTTCTGCAAACGCTGGACAGCTTTGGCCATCGCGATTTCTCGGTTCGCGCCGAGGTGATCCGTGGCGGACGCATCGCCCCCAGCGACGAGGTAAAGCCGCTATGACTCCCCTACCCTTTCCGCTGGCTGAAGAGCCGGATGACGCCACCCGAGAGGCCGCGCGCAAACTGTTTGCCGGTGAGGTGGACTTCCTCAAAGGTGTTGTCGGCATGCAGCATCTGCCGCCTGACGATCGTCTCGAGGTCTGCTTTGCCGGGCGCTCGAACGTTGGGAAATCCAGCCTGATCAACGCGCTCACCGGGCGCAAGGGGTTGGCGCGTGCGTCCAACACGCCGGGCCGTACGCAGGAAATCAATTTCTTCACGCTTGGCGCAGAGCGCTATCTTGTCGATCTGCCCGGCTATGGCTTTGCCAACGCGCCGGTGGCGGTTGTCGAGAAATGGCAGCGCCTGCTCAAACAATACCTGTCAGGCCGCGCCAACCTGCGCCGCGCCTTCGTGCTGATCGACCATCGTCATGGGGTGAAGGCCGTAGACGAGGAAATCATGAGCCTGCTGGACCGCTCTGCGGTCACCTTTCAGGTGGTGGTCACCAAGGCCGACAAGGTCAAGGAAACCGACCGCGACGCTATTCTGAAACAGATCCGCGAGACGCTGTCGAAACACCCGGCCGCCTTCCCGGAGATCGTCGTGACCAGCAGCGAGAAAGGCTGGGGGCTGCCGACCCTGCGCAGCATCATCGCCAGCCTTCCCTGATCGATCCCGCGCGCGTGCAGAGTCCCTCTGGAATTCCGCGCCGCCACGGGGCAGAGTCGCGTCCGACACCGCCAAGGACCGCACCATGAGAAAGCAGACCATGAATCAGGACTGGATTGCCACCGCCCGGACATTGTCCGAGGCGCTCCCCTATCTGCAACGCTACACCGGGGCCATTGTCGTCGTGAAATTCGGCGGCAATGCCATGGGAGACGCTGATGCCATGGCCGAATTTGCCCGTGACATCGTGCTTATGCGACAGGTTGGAGTAAACCCGGTTGTGGTGCATGGCGGCGGGCCGATGATCAATGATCTGCTGGGGCGCCTGAACATCGAATCGACCTTTGTGCGTGGCAAGCGCGTCACCGATCAGGCCACCGTCGAAGTGGTCGAAATGGTGCTGACCGGTCTTGTGAACAAACGCATCGTGCAGGCGATCATGGATCAGGGCGGTCGCGCCGTGGGTCTTTCCGGCAAGGACGATGACATGATGGTCTGTGAAGTGGACGATCCGGAGCTGGGCTTTGTTGGCAAACCCGTTGAAATGAACGTGCAGGTGCTGCGTGATCTGTTCAGCGCCGGGATTATCCCGGTGGTGGCTCCGGTCGCCACAGGCATGAACGAGAACGAGACCTTCAACGTCAACGGCGACACCGCCGCCGGGGCCATTGCCGGCGCTTTGAAGGCCGACCGCCTGCTCCTGCTGACCGATGTGCAGGGTGTGAAGAATGCCGAGGGCGAGGTGGTGACGGCGCTGACGCCGGAAGACGTGCGCCAGATGACGGCGGACGGCACCATCGCGGGCGGCATGATCCCGAAGACAGAGACCGCGCTCAAGGCCATCGAAGAGGGCGTGCGCGGTGTGGTGATCATCGACGGACGCGTCTCCAACGCCTGCCTGCTGGAGCTGTTTACGGAGCACGGCTCCGGCTCGCTCATCCGCAAGACGGATCTGCCCCCGCGCGAGGCGTGATCACGCTGGTGACAGCGGACCGGGCGGCGCAGGCGGCCGGTCTTCGCCTGCGCGGTGCCTTGCATCCCGCACCGCAGGATTTGGCGCCAGCCGGGACCGGAACGGTGCTCCTGCTTGGCCCGGATGAGCCGGGGTTCTGGCCCGTTTTCGCCACCTCACCGGAATATGCCGACGGCCTGCCCGATCCGCTGGACCGCTGGTCCAAGCGGGTGCTGGGTGTTTTGGCCAAAGGCTGGGGCGGCACGGCGATCTTTCCTTCGGATGGCCCGCCCTATCCACCGTTCGTCCGCTGGGCCGAGAGTTCGGGGCAGGCGTGGCCTTCCCCGGTTCGTTTGCTTGTGCAGGAACAGGCGGGCCTTTTTATCAGCTATCGCGGCGCCGTTGCCCTGCCCCAGCGGCTGGACCTGCCGCCGCGTCGGCAACGCCCCTGCACCACCTGCGCCACGCCCTGTGTGACGGCTTGTCCCGTCGGCGCACTGGGCGCGGGGCAGGATTATGATGTGGCGGCCTGCCGCGCCCACCTGCGGAGCAATGAGGGCGCTGCCTGCATGGCCGGGTGCCTTGTGCGTCGCGCCTGCCCGGTCGGGCAGGATTTCCGCCGTGATCCGGCGCAATCGGCTTTTCACATGGCTGCCTTTCTGGAAGAGTGACGCCATGAAACGCCTGATCCTGATGCGCCACGCCAAGTCCGACTGGTCCTTCGATCTCGAAGACCACGCCCGCCCGCTCAACGCGCGCGGCCAACGCGCGGCCCATGCGCTCGGGATCTGGCTCCGCGCGCATGGCTATCTGCCCGACCGCGTCCTGTGTTCGGATTCGGCGCGCACACGCGAGACCCTATCGCTTAGCGGTGTGGATGCGCCGGTGAACTATCTCAGCGCGCTCTACAATGCCGCGCCTGCGACGATCCTCGATCTGCTTTTCGACACGACCAAAGGCGATACGGTGCTGATTCTCGCACATAATCCTGGGATCGGCATCCTGATGGAAACTGTCGTCGCGACACCCCCGGATCATCCCAAATTCAAGCATTGCCCAACCGGCGCAACGCTTGTTGCAGATTTCGACATTGGCACCTGGACCGCGTTACAGACCGGCAGCGGGCGCACAGTGGATTACATCGTTCCCCGCGATCTGGAGCAAGCTGACGGTTAACGATCGGGCTTGCGCGCGGCCATCAGCGATTCATATCCGGACGAGTCGACCTTCTTCAACGCATCCAGAGCCTGCTGCGCGCGCTCCCGTGCCCCATCCTTTTCCTGCTGCTTGATGGCATCGACCTTCTCGATCAGTGCGTAAAGCGCCGTGACACGTGGGTCCGTCTGGTCGAGATCCCGCGCCAGCATGTCGACCACATCGAGGATCGTGTCGAGCTGATTGCCATAGCTGGCCACCTCGCGCACCACCCGCCGTTCGATCTCGGCGTTGCCCGCAATCTCCACGCGCGAAAACTCCGGCGAGATGTTCTGAATCACGTCACCGGACAGCGGCCAGCGCAACCATGTGAAGGGAAAGCTGTAGTCGGTTTCGGACATGGGCAGCCTCGCGCAGCGAAGGGAGGGTAACGAAAAAGGCCCCCGGATTTCTCCGGAGGCCCGTTTGGGTCAGTGCCCGAGGATCTGGCTCAGGAAGAGCTTGGTCCGCTCGTTCTGAGGGTTGTTGAAGAACTCCTCAGGTTCGTTCTGTTCGACGATCTGGCCCTGATCCATGAAGATCACCCGGTTGGCGACCTGTCGGGCAAAGCCCATTTCGTGTGTTACGCAGAGCATCGTCATGCCCTCTTCGGCCAGCTCGACCATCGTGTCGAGCACCTCCTTGATCATCTCCGGGTCAAGCGCCGAGGTCGGCTCGTCAAAAAGCATGATGCGCGGGCGCATGCAGAGCGAACGGGCGATGGCCACACGCTGCTGCTGACCACCCGACAGCTGGCCGGGGTATTTGTTCGCCTGATCGGGGATCTTGACCTTCTCAAGGAAATGCATCGCCGTCGCCTCAGCCTCTTTCTTCGGCGTCTTGCGCACCCAGATCGGAGCCAGCGTGCAGTTTTCGAGGATCGTCAGATGGGGGAAGAGGTTGAAGTGCTGGAAGCACATGCCAACCTCGGAGCGGATCTTGTCGATGTTCTTGATATCCGACGAGAGCACGGTTCCGTCCACCTCGATCCGGCCTTTTTGATGCTCCTCCAGTGCATTGATGCAGCGGATCAGAGTCGATTTGCCTGAACCGGACGGCCCGGCAATGACGATCCGCTCACCGCGATAAACGGTCAGGTCGATATCGCGCAGCACGTGGAAGGTGCCGTACCACTTGTTCATATTCTCGATGGAAATCGCGACTTCGTCGGATACCCGCATTTGTACAGCTTCAGCCATGGTCAAGGCTCCTTAATGATGATCGGTGGCAAGCTGACGCTCAAGCCACTGTGAATATTGAGAAATACCGTAACACACCGGAAAGAACATGCAGATGGCAAAGCCCCACAACTCCCAGTAGACGCCGTTCCATTCGGTCGAGGCGAGGATCGGTCCGCGGATCATGCCCACAAGATCCGCCATGGAGATGACGGAGACCAGCGTGGTATCCTTGAACAGGCCCACCGCCACGTTGACGATGCCGGGGATCGAGATCTTGAGCGCCTGCGGCATGATGATCAGCCGCATGGATTGCGCGTAGTCGAGACCGAGGCTATCCGCCGCTTCGTACTGCCCTTTTGGCAGAGCGGCGAGGCCGCCCCGGATCACCTCTGCGATGTAGGCCGAGGAGAACATGGTGATCATGATGATCACCCGCAGGATAAGGTCGAAGTTCGTACCCGGCGGCAGAAAGTAGGCCAGAACCACATTCGCCACGAAAAGCAGCGTGATCAACGGCACACCGCGGATGAACTCGATGAAGCCCACACAGATCCACTTGATGATCGGCATGTGCGACTGACGGCCAAGCGCCAGCAGAATGCCAATCGGCAAGCTGAGCGAAACGCAGACCGTCCCGAGGATGAAGTTCAGCATGAACCCACCCATGTCGCGGCTGGCCACAGGCTCAAGCGCAAGAACACCGGTCATGGCTTCAGATACGAACCCGCCGATGAACCAGACGATCAGTGCCGCGACCACCGCCGCGCCCAGCGCCCCGGAAAAGCTCTGGGCTTCGACCTGTTTGAAGACGAAGTAGCCCGCAATGAAGCCGAGCAACGCCATAAGCGGCACGATGATCGTCCCGCCCCAGATCAGCCAGAACGCGATGAACGGGTAGAGCGCGGTGAAATACAGCACCTTGCTCGGCACATACATCGCAAACAGCAGCGGCGCGGCCGCCGCAAAGAGCAGAATGAAGGCCAGCGTCGGGCGCCAGTACTCCGTGTCAGGGTAGCTGAAGCCGAACAGCAGCTGGTTCCAGCGTTCGGTCAGAACCGAAAAACACCCCCCCGTTGCACCGTTCAGCACCTCGCGACACTCCGCGAGACTGTCGGTCGTCCAGACACCGCCCAGGAACCACGGCAGGAAACCGGCCAGTAGCTTGTAGATGATGAACAGCGCGACGATCGTCAGAATGGCGTTGAACCAATCCGGGAACAGGTTCGCGCGAAGCCATCTGACAACGCCCTTTTCGCTGATCGGCGGCTCCTGCTGCGGCAGAATGGTGTCGCGCACGTAAGCGACGGTTTGTGCATGCGTGTCACTCATGTCAGCGCTCCTTCAACCGAACGGTGTTGTTGTAGACGTTCATGATTGTCGAAATCGACAGGCTGATGATCAGATAGAAGAGCATCAGCAGCAGCACACACTCGATGGCGCGGCCGGTCTGGTTCAGCGTGATGCCGCCCAGCGTCCCGGTCAGATCCATGTAGCCGACGGCAATGGCCAGCGAGGAGTTCTTGGTCAGGTTCAGGTACTGCGAAATGACCGGCGGAATGATGACGCGCAGGGCTTGTGGCAAGATCACGAGGTTCATGATCCGCCCCGGACGCAGGCCAAGGCTGGCTGCGGCTTCGGTCTGCCCACTGCTGATCGCGAGGATACCGGCGCGCACGTTTTCCGCGATGAAGGCGGCAGTATAGATCGAAAGCGCCAGCCAAAGCGCGACAAACGAGCCGAGGATCGCGGTGCCGCCCTGCAGGTTGAAGCGGTTGGCGAGCGGGTCGGGCCGATCCAGCGTGATCGGCTGGCCGAGAATAAAGAAGACGACGAGCGCCGGCAGGATGAGGATCGCCAAAGACGGCCACCCCATCGGCAGCAGCTTGCCCGTGTCATAGAGCAGCTTCGTCGCGTAGCGGCGATAGGCAAAAGCACCGATGATGGACGCAAGAAAGACCCCAAGCACCACCCATCCGGCGGGCTCGAACACCAACGCCGGGACATAGACACCGCGGTTGGTAAAGGCGATCATGCCAAAGATCAGGTTCCGTTCGGGATCTTCGCCAAGGTAGTCCCGCGCAGAGGGCATGACTGCGGTCATCACGAAGTAGATGATCAGGATCCAGATCAGCACCGGCACATTGCGGAAGATCTCGACATAGATGGCCATAAGCTTGGAGATCAGCCAGTTCTTCGACAAGCGCAGAACGCCTACGACGACCCCGATGATTGTCGCGAAGATACAGCCAAAAACCGCCACAAGCAGCGTATTGAGCACGCCGACGACGGCGGCCCGCATGTGCGTCGACTGACTGTCGTACTCGATCAAGCGCTGGTTGATGTCATAGCCCGCAGGCTCTCCGAGGAACTCATAAGAGATATTCAAACCGGCGGCGGCGAGGTTCTGGAGCAGGTTCAGGCCAAGATAGGCCATCAACCCGATCAGACAGAGCAATGCGATGAATTGAAACGTATAGGACCGATAGCGCGTGTCGTTGATCAGCTGCGATAGCCGGAACGACTCGACCGGAGGGTCGGTGAGCGTCGACATGGATGTATCCCTGTTTTCGTCCGCCTGCCCATGGCTCGGTGGATTGTTCCACTCTTGGGGCAATCTTGCGTGTGGCGGATTTTTCGTTGTTCTTGATTGGAAAAGGGGCGCGGTATGACCGCGCCCCTTCCCGTGTCCGACTTAACGGAAGGGCGGGCTGTAGAGCAGGCCACCGTCGGTCCACTGCGCGTTCAGGCCGCGCGACAGGCCGATCGGGGTGCTCTCGCCGATGTTGTTCTCGAACAGCTCGGCATAGTTGCCGCCTGCAGAGATGGCGCGCACGGCCCAGTCATTGTCGAGGCCAAGCATCTCGCCGAGGTTGCCCTCGGTGCCGAGCAACCGGTTGATTTCCGGGTTGTCAGTGCCGGCCGCCATCTCTTCGATGTTGGCGGAGGTGACACCAAGCTCTTCGGCCGCGATCAGCGCGTTCAGCGTCCAGCGGGCAATGTCGCCCCACTCGTTGTCGCCGTGGCGAACAAGCGGACCAAGCGGCTCTTTGGAGATGATCTCTGGCAGAACGACGTGTGCCGACGGATCTTCAAAGGCAGCGCGGGTTGCCGCGAGGCCGGAGGCGTCGGTTGTGTACACGTCACAGGCCCCTTCGAGATACAGTGGCTGTGCCTCTGCGTTGGTCTCGATCGGAACCGGCTCATAGCTGATGTTGTTCGCGCGGAAGAAGTCCGCAAGGTTCAGCTCGGTGGTGGTGCCGGTCTGGATGCAGACGGTTGCGCCGTCCAGTTCCTTCGCGGAAGACACACCCAGTTCCTTCGGAACCATGAAGCCCTGACCGTCGTAGTAGTTGATGCCGACGAATTCGAACTTCAGGTCGACGTCGCGGCTGAAGGTCCAGGTGGTGTTCCGGGCCAACAGGTCGATTTCGCCCGATGCGAGCGCGGTGAAGCGGGTCTTGCCGGTGGTCGGAACGAACTCGACAGCGGTCGGATCGCCCAGCACGGCAGCAGCAACAGCGCGGCAGACACCGACGTCGAAGCCATCCCATTCACCGTTCGCATCCGGCGCAGCAAAGCCAACAAGACCGGTGGTCACGCCACAGTTCAGCTTCCCGCGCGCTTTGACATCGTCCAGCGTTGCGGCGGCTGCTGCGGTGGCGGTCAGGCCAGCAACGGTCAGAGCGCCAAGGATAACGGTTTTTTTCATGTTTACCTCTTCCTGTTTCTCCCGCCTCAAGGGGCGGTTTTAATAGGCCCGGAGTTCGGGCGTTTATCGGTAAAGGAGGGGAAAACCCCGCCTATGGCCATGAGTTTGGGCAAAATAGCCCCTCAAGGTCAAGCCAAGATGCCCGATAAACTGCCGAAGAACAGGGCATTTGCTCATTCGACAATCATTCCCTGAATCGTTTTTGACCGAGGAGTCAGCGCGCGAGCCGGAAGAACTCAGCAGCGTGGAGGAATTCGTCTTTTTTGTAGGAGGCCAAGGCTGTGGCCTCGTCGTCGGCGCCCCATTGCTCCTCCTGCCACATCTCATCAATGCGCGAGAGCAGCCAGATTTCGGCGGCAGGACGGTGTGCGTGGGCCGCCGCAAAGCCCAATACGAGCGATCCGGTCAGGGACACAAGGTCGTGAAACGCAGCCAGTTCGAAGGGATCGAGAGCTTTGACCTGCCCCGACAGCACGTTCAGCGCCTCCGCATCCTGCGGCGCGTGAATCACCCCGACCCTTGGTTGCAACCGTACGCCAAGCGCCGTCTCGGCCCAATCCAGCATTGGATCCCACGCGTTTGCCTGACGTTCAACAAGCGCCTCCGGCGAATCGGCGCGATAGCACAGCAGATCGCTGTCGCCATAGGCCGCCAGCATCTCTGCAACCTCGGAATGCTGCGTCGCGACCTTGTCGAGGGCGCTGTTCGCGGTGCGGGTAAACGGCATGGTCGCCGGGTTCACCTTGTCCTCCTGCGCCTGCCATTCGGCGGCAATGGCGCGCGCCAACGCCTCGGTCGGCACCCTGAGAGGCGTTTTCGCCGGAGTTTTCACCCCGCGTCCGTCGAGCGTGACGGTCCAGCCACCTTCAACCGTGTCGATCTCGGTTTTCTGCCAAAAGCGTTTCGGGGCCCATTCCGCCATGCGTCTCAGTCTCCAAGCAAAGTCAGGATCGCCGTTTCCAGCGCGGCGGCGTCATGCACCAGCCTGTCCGCGCCTGCAAGGGCCTCGTCCGGATGATACCCCCAGCCCACCGCCACGCTGCGCAACCCCGCAGCCCGTGCCATATCGATGTCATAGGTGGTATCCCCGATCATCACGGCATTGCGCGCCATCACTCCGGCTTCCTTCACCGCTTCCAGCAGCATCGCGGGATGTGGCTTGGACGGGTGGTTGTCGGAAACCTGCGTGGTGACGAACAGCCCGTGCAGATCAAGGCTGTCGATCAACGCCTTCAGACCGCGCCGCGATTTTCCGGTGGCGATACCAAGCAGGATCTCGTCCTGCGCATGCAGACGGTGCAGAAGATCCAGCATTCCGGGATAAAGCGGCGATCCTTCGGTCCCACCGCTCATGCGCAGCGCCGCATAGCGGTCCTTGTAGACCTCCACCATGCGCGATACGGTGGCCGCGTCCTGTTCCGGCGCCAGCCGCGCAATGGCCGTCTCCAGCGAAAGGCCGACAATGCCGAGCACCGCGTCGCGGGCCGGACTGGTCAGGCCTTCGGTCTCGAAGGCCGCCGCCATGGAGGCCAGAATATCGGCCTGACTGTCGACAAGCGTGCCGTCGACATCGAAGATAACCAGCTTCAGGTCGGTCAATGCAGTGCCTCGAAGGGATCTTCGTTGGCAAAGCTTTCTTCCCAGCCGAGCGTCTCCCAACTCTGTTGCATGTGCTCGGGCAAGGGCGCGTTGATCACCACCGGCTTGTGCGTCACCGGATGCTGAAAGCCCATGGTCCGCGCGTGCAGGTGTAGCTTCTTCGAAATCACGCCGCCCAGTTGCGCACCCCAGCCGTCGCCAAGGTTTTCCTGCCCGGAGCCGCCGTATTTGCCATCGCCAATGATCGGATGGCCGATCTCCGCCATATGCACACGCAACTGGTGCGTGCGGCCGGTCAACGGCTCCAGCGCGACCCAGGCGGCGCGGCTGGCGACGCGGTAGAGCGTTGCATAAAGGGTGTGCGCCCGCTTCGCGCCCGGCGTGCTGTTCATCTCGCGCGGGTGAACGGCGATCATCTTCTCACCCTCTCCCTTGTGACCGTGGCCGGGCGCCTTCACCAGGCCAAAGCGGATCTCACCAAGATACGGCGTCGGTACACCGGCCACGAGGGCCCAGTAGATCTTGCGGGTTTCCTTGTGCCGCAGCGCGGCCGTCAGCCCCCGCGCCGCCTCGCGGGTCCGCGCGAGCAGCAGAACGCCAGAGGTGTCCTTGTCCAGCCGATGCACCAGTTTGGGCTTTTCTTCATAGCCGAACTTCAACGCCTCGGCGAGGCCGTCCACATGTTTGGTCTGCTTGCTTCCCCCTTGGGTCGGCAGGCCCGGCGGCTTGTTGAGCGCGATGACGTGATCGTCCTTGTAGATCACGTAGGACCGGATCATCTCCGCATCCGCCTTGCTGACCGTCTGCTTCGCCTCGGCGGCGCGCTCGGCCTGTTCGGCGGCGACTTCGGAAGGTTCGGGCAGCGGCGGAACGCGCACCTGCTGCCCCACCTCCAGGCGGGTCGCGGCCTTCACCCGGCCGCCGTCCACGCGAATTTCGCCCTTGCGGCACAGTTTCTCGATCCGCCCCTGCGAGACATGCGGAAAATGGCGCTTGAACCAGCGGTCAAGGCGCTGATCTCCGTCGCCGGGACCAACGGTGACAGTCTGAACACGGCTCATGATGCGATACTCCGGGCGATGATAAGGCCGGCTGCCAAAGCCGCCAGCGAAAGAACAACCGAGGCCAGAACATAGCCTGCGGCAAGACCCACCTGCCCGCGCTCGTAAAGCGTGACGGCATCGAGGGAGAAGGCGGAAAACGTGGTGAACCCGCCCAGAAGGCCAGTCATCAGCAACGGCGCATACCGGTTTGCGCTCAGGTGCACGAGCACCACGACGAGCACACCCATGGCAAAGGAGCCAAGGACGTTGACGATCAACGTGCCCCACGGAAACCCCTTCCCGAGAAGGCGCGTCGCGGTCAGTCCGATGAGATAGCGGGCGCTGGCGCCGAGGGCGCCGCCAAGGGCAACTTGCAGGAGCGGTGTCATGCTTGTGCCTTCGCTTGGCGCGCGGGTGTTGTCAAGGATGGCGGGCGTGTTGCCCGCTACTGACCGCGTGCTTTGGCTGTTTTGAAGAGAATAAGAGGCGCCGTCAGCTCTTGTTCCGCTCGCGGCGCAGTTTGTTGAAGTAGTCGACACGCTTGCGCAGATCACGCTCGAAACCGCGTTCCACCGGGTCGTAGAATTGCGTCCGGGGCATGTCGTCCGGGAAATAGTCCTGACCGGAAAAGCCGTCCTCTGCGTCATGATCATAGGCATAGCCCGCGCCATAGCCCTGTTCGGTCATCAGCTTGGTCGGGGCGTTCAGGATATGTTTGGGCGGCATCAGCGAGCCGGTCTTTTTCGCGGCTTTCCGCGCGGCTTTGTAGGCGACATAGTTGGCGTTCGATTTCGGCGCGAGGGCGATATAGACCAGCGCCTGCGACAGGGCGAGCTCGCCTTCCGGGCTGCCGAGGCGCTCATAGGTGTTCCAGCTGTCCAGACAGACCGCCTGCGCTTGCGGATCGGCAAGGCCGATGTCCTCGACCGCCATCCGGGTGATGCGCCGCGCGAGAAAGCGCGGGTCCTCGCCCGCCTCCAGCATCCGCGCAAACCAGTAGAGCGCCGCATCGGGGTCCGACCCGCGCACGGATTTGTGCAGGGCGGAGATCAGGTTGTAATGCCCGTCGCCGGATTTGTCGTATTGCGCCGCGCGCTTCATCAGCCGGGTGGTCAGACCGTCTGTGTTGAGCTTGCCCGCCACGCGCCAGCTCATCACCTGCTCGACAAGGTTGAGCAGCGCCCGCCCGTCCCCATCCGCCATTTCCAGCAGCGCCTCGCGGGCATGCCCTTCGAGCGGCAAAGCCCGGTCAAGGTCCCGTTCCGCCCGCTGTGCGAGACGTTCAAGGTCCGCCAGCGACAAACGCTCCAGCACCAGAACCTGACTGCGCGAGAGCAAGGCGGCATTGAGTTCGAACGAAGGATTCTCCGTCGTGGCCCCGACCAGAAGGATCGTCCCATCCTCCATATGCGGCAGAAAACCGTCCTGCTGCGCCTTGTTGAAACGGTGGATCTCGTCGACGAAAAGCAGCGTGCCCTGCCCGGTCTTGCGCCGCATCTTGGCGGCGTCAAACACCTTGCGCAGCTCCGGCACCCCGGTAAAAATCGCGCTGATCTGGACGAAATGCAGATCCGTCGCATCCGCCAGAAGCCGCGCGATGGTGGTCTTGCCCACGCCCGGCGGCCCCCAGAAGATGATCGAGCCAAGCGTTCCCGCCTCCAGCATCACGCCCAGCGGCGCCTCCGGCCCAAGCACCTGCTCCTGACCGATAACCTCGCCCAGAGCCTTCGGGCGCAGGCGATCGGCCAGCGGACGCGGCGCATTCGAAGAGGCATCGCCCCCCGGTGTATCAAAAAGATCCGCCACGCCTCAGACCCGGAAGCGCAGCAACAAACGACGGCTGCCGCGCTGTGCGTCGATCTGAATGCGTGGGGCGGCACGGCGCAGGATGCGCTCGACCTCCGTCGGGCTGATGATTTCGATGCCATCAATTGACAGGATGACATCGCCCGCCTGCAGCCCGGCCCGCGCGCCATAGGGACCGGGATCGAGCACCACGATCCCTTCCGCCTGCGTCCCAAGACCCAGTTCGGCGCTGATCGCGGGGTTGATCCGCGCCAGCGTCAGCCCCGGCAGCACGGCCTGCGCGCCCAGCGTCGTGCGTTCGGCAGGCGGCGAATCCGGCGCGGCGATCATCGACACGCGCGCCGTTCGCACCGCCCCATCGCGGAAAAATCCGACTTCGGCCTCTGCGCCAATGCCGCGCACCGACATGCGGTAGATCATCTCTGGCGGTGTGTTCACCGGCGCGCCATCGACACTCAGGATCACATCGCCCGGCTCAAGACCCGCCGCGGCAAAGGGGCTGGCCTCGTGCATCTGCACCACCACGATTCCCCCAGGAAGACTCAGCCCGAGGCTATCGGAGATATCGGCGTCCACGGGCTGTCCGGTCATGCCCGCCCATGGCCGCTGAAACCGGATCTCTCCCGCGCGCGCCTGCGTCACGAACTGCTGCACCATGGCGGAAGGAATCGCAAAACCGATGCCGTTGGAGCCGCCGGAGCGCGTCAGGATCGACGTATTGACGCCGATCAGCCGCCCCGCCGTATCGATCAGCGCCCCGCCCGAGTTGCCGGGATTGATCGGCGCATCGGTCTGAATGAAATAACCACGGCCATTGCCCGTGGCGGTGCCGGTCCGGGCAAGCCCGCTGACGATGCCGCTGCTCACGGTCTGCCCGACGCCGAAGGGGTTGCCGATGGCCAGCACCAGCTCTCCCACCTCCACGCTTTCGCTGTCGCGCAGATCGAGAAACGGCATGTCCTCGGCCTCCTCAAGCTGCAGGATCGCAAGATCCGACTCCTCATCCGCCAACAACACCCGCGCCGCGTATTCGCGCCGATCGTTAAGCACCACGCGGATGTCCGTAGCCTGCCCGACCACGTGATAATTCGACACGACAATGCCATCGGCGGACAGGATCACGCCAGAGCCAAGCGAGTTCTGCACACGGGGCCGCCCCTGCATGTCCCCAAAGAAATTGCGAAAAAACGGATCGTCCGCAAACGGGCTGCGCGCCTCCACCACGCGGCGGGCATAGATGTTGACCACTGCCGGGGCCGCCTGCTTGACAAGCGGCGCAAAGCTGAGCTGGATCTGGGACTGGCTCTGCGGAACCGTTGTCACCTGGGCAAGTCCGCTGACGGGAACACTGAGTGCGACGAGGAGCGCAAGGCTGCGTAACATGACGGTCTCCGTTGTTGTGTGACCGGATATGCGGCCACGCAGGCGTGAATGCAAGATGCGTGACCTTCCGCGCGGCCCGTGCGTTACTTGCCAAAATCGCAGGAGATCGCCGATGCCACATATGCCCAAGCCCTTCACGCGCGCCCTTGCCCTGCTGTCCGGGATCATGGTCAGCCCCGCGCTTGCCGCCGATCTGATCCGGCCTTTGCCGTCCGACCGCGCCAATCTCGACGATCTGCGGTGGCAGGCGCGGCCCGTACTGATCTTTGCGCCGTCAGGCACAGATGAGGATTTCCGGCGTCAGATGCGCCTTTTCGACGCGGTGCGCGCCGGGCTTGCCGAACGCGATATCGTCGTCTTTGCCGACACCGCCCCGAAAGCCGGTGGCCTGCTGCGCCAGCGCTTCGGGATAGAGGGCTTTCAGGTGCTACTTGTGGGAAAGGATGGCGGTGTGAAGCTGAGCCAAAGCAGCCCCCTTGCCCCGGACACGCTGTTTGCAACCATCGACGCCATGCCAATGCGCAGGCAAGAGATGCAAGAATAGGACCTGCCCGCCGCGACAGAAAAAGCGCGGCGTTTCGTCCGGCGCTCTGGACCGACCCGACGCCGCCCCCATATCTGCCCTATGACACAGCTCGACGAAAATGCCAGCCCGCGCACCCGCACACTCTACAATGCCGATTGCCCGGTTTGTAACGCGGAAATCTGCCATTACGCGGATTATGCCGAAGGGCAGGCGCTGCCATTGGCGTTCGACGATCTGAACACCGCCGATCTGGCGCATTGGGGCGTTACCGAGGATCAGGCCGCGCGCCTTCTGCACGTCAGTCACGATGGCAAACTGTATGCCGGTTTCGATGCCTTCCTGATCCTCTGGGAGCAAATGCCCCGCTATCGCTGGATGGCCCGGATCGGAGGGCTGCCCGTGATCCGGCCCTTGGCCGATGCGGCTTATACCCATGTCCTCGCGCGGATCATCTACAATCGGCACCTGCGCCGCCAGGCCGCGCGCCGCAAACAGGGGCAGGCTCAGGGCTGATCCATCAGCATCCGCCGCGCCGCCCGCGTCATGCCCGCAATATAGGCCGCCTGCGTCCATCCGCAGCCATGGCGCAGCTGCTCCCAATTGCGTACAGATAACAGCGTCCAGAGCAGATCGGTTGCCTCCGTCTTCTCCAGCCCCTCAGCCAGCAAACCCGCCTCCTCCAGTGCCGCAACCGCCGCCGCGCAGCCATGGCGCATCGCGGCCATACGGTCAGTCCAAGCCTCCCGCGCCTCCGCATCGCTGTCAGCCATGGCCATGAGCGCGCGTCCCACGCCGTAGATCTCCGGAATATAGCCGCCCCACGCCGCGATATAGGCATCGAGTCGCGCGGCGCCCTGCGCCTTGCGGCTCTCGGCCAGCTGCGCATCCACGGCCTTTGCCTCGTCAATGTACCGCGTCACGGCGATCAACAGATCCGCGCGATTCGGATAATGCAGGTAGAGCGCCTGTCGGCTGATGCCTGCCTCCTTCGCGATATCGGACATGCGCACCGCGCCACTTTTGCCGGATTCCAGAAGGGTCCACGTGGCTTGCAGGATTTTCTTTCGGGTTTCATCGGATTTTCTTGACATGGTGTCAATCTGCGGATTATTGACACGATGTCAACTTTACACAGTGTCAAATTTTCACTCCCCAACCGAAAGGACACCCCAATGAACGTCATCGTCTTCGGCGCCACCGGCGCCATCGGCAGCCTTGCCGTGCAACAGCTTCTCGACGACGGGCACAACGTCACCGCCTTCGCCCGCCGCCCCGATCGTCTGGATCTCACATCAAACCGACTCCGCCGCGCCAAGGGCGATGCGCGGTCGTTTCAGGACGTGCAGGCGGCCATTCATGGCCACGACGCGGTGGTCATCACCCTCGGCGCGGGCATGAACCGCTCCAGCCGAATCCGCTCGGAGGGCACGCTCACCATCATTCGCGCCATGCAGCAGCACGGCATCCGCCGCCTGATCTGCCAATCGACGCTTGGCGCGCACGAAAGCTGGGACAACCTGAATTTCTTTTGGAAACGCATCATGTTCGGCGCGCTTTTGCGGCCCGTATTCAAGGATCACGAATTGCAGGAACAACTGGTCCGGGCCAGCGGGCTCGACTGGACCATCGTGAGGCCCTCCGCCTTTGACGACGGCCCGGCGACCGGTGCCTTCCGGGTGGGATTTGGCCCGTCCGAACGCGGCCTCTCGCTCAAGATCGCCAAGGCGGACATCGCGGACTTTCTCGTGCGGCAACTGGCCGACACACGATTTTGCAAGGCTGCCGTGGCGATCTCCAATTGACTGCGGCGCGCAACCGCTCCGCAGCTACGGCTTCGGGGCGTCCTTTGGCTGGGCGCGCCCATAGCCTGGCCGACCGGTCTGGCTCTGAGCCACGTCGAAATTCCAAACGATGGCGAGGTTGGTGACCATAGCCCCAAGGAAGGAAAACAAAAGCTGCTCCCCGGTGAGCACGAACGCCGCCGCCGCAAAGACGCAGGCATCCACCGCGAGCTGAAACCACCCGGCCTTGAAGCCCGTCTTCTGCTCAAGGATGATCCCGAGGATCGTCATGCCCCCGGCACTGGCGTTGTGCCGAAAGATGGCGATCAGACCCATACCGCTGCACATGCCCCCAAGCAGCGCCGCCACCCAGGTGTCCAACCGTTCGAACAGGACGATTTCGCCCAGGAACTGCGACACAACAGAAATGCCCGCCACGGCAATCACCGTGCGAAATGCGAAATCAAAACCACGCCGAAAGTAGCCAAGCAGCAGGAAGGGAACCCCCATGGCAAAGAACAATGGGCCAAAGCCAATGGGCAGCAGATAGGACAACAACAGCGCGATCCCGGCCGTCTGCCCTGTGACAAGCCCTCCCGCCTTGAGGAACACCACCGACAGGCTGGTCAATACGATGCCGAAGACAAGACCCTGAATGTCGAAAATCGAAAGGCGAAACGGCATGGCGGCAATCCTTTTTGCGATGGCACCCGTCCTACCTGCATTTCTGCACTGCAGCAATATCCTCGGCATGGACGCGCCGCATTGCGAAAACACCGTTGAGGCTGACGGCCATTTCTGGAAGCCTTGCTGCACGGCAAAAGGGAGAGCGTCTTGGCGAACTGGTACACTGCGGACCTGCACCTTGGTCACGACCGGATCATGCGCATCTGCGCGCGCCCGTTTGCCAGCACGGCGGCGATGACCGACGCTCTCATCACGACACTGCAGGAAACGATCACGCCCGACGACGATCTGTGGATTATCGGCGACTTCACTTTCGGCAGGAACCGTGACACGGCCACCATCCGCGCGTGGTTCGATGCCATTCCGGGGCGCAAGCACCTGATCGCGGGCAACCACGATTCGCCCACCGTGCGGGCGCTGCCCTGGGCCTCGCAACACGAGCTGCTGCACCATGTCGACCGCGGCGTGGAGGTCACGCTCTGTCACTATCCGATGGTCAGCTTCCCGCGGTCCGGCAGCGGGTCCCTGCAGCTCTTTGGCCACGTGCACGACCTCTGGCCTGGCACCCGCAACAGCGTGAATGTCGGCGTCGATCAATGGGATTTCAGGCCGGTGCAACTGGAGGCGCTTCTGCCCCGTGCCGCCAGCCTCCCTCTCAATGCGCATTTTTCGGATGTGGAGTTCGGTGGCACCACCCGCGTCCCGCTACCCCCGACAACGATCCCGGATATCGACTAGCCCAACAAAAAAAGGCCCCGCCGGAGTGGCAGGGCCTCGAAACTGTGGTCGACCTGGCGGGTTATTCCGCGTCAGCAGCCTCGGCTGCTGCGGCGCGCGCCTTGTCGGCGGCGCCCTTGGCATCGGCGTCGCGGTCGACGAGTTCGATGATCGCCATCGGCGCCATGTCACCATAGCGGAAGCCGGCCTTCAGAACGCGGCAGTAGCCGCCCTGACGCTCGGCGTAACGCGGGCCGAGGATTTCGAACAGCTTGGCGACGTCCTTGTCTTCCTTGAGCTGAGCGGCGGCCTGACGGCGGGCGTGCACATCGCCGCGCTTGCCGAGGGTGATCAGCTTGTCGATGACGCGCTTGAGTTCCTTGGCTTTCGGCAGGGTCGTCTTGATCTGCTCGTGCTCGATCAGCGAGCCGGCCATGTTCGAGAAGAGCGCCTTGCGGTGCTCATGGGTGCGGTTGAGGCGGCGGTAGCCTTTTGCGTGACGCATGTGTCTTACTCCAATGTGCCCTCTACGGGCGGTTTTGCTTTGTCCGGCGACCCATGCGTGGCGGGCCGCTCTCCTTGGGGTCCTCAGGGGACCCGATCGGCAGGGGTGCGGGGCACAGCCCCGCCCTACGCGATGTCGGTTTGTAGGGCGGGGTTATCTACCCCGCCCCACCGTAATCAAAAGTTGTCTTCCAGCTTCTTGGCCAGGTCTTCGATGTTGTCCGGCGGCCAGTCCTCGACGTCCATGCCAAGGTGCAGACCCATGCCCGACAGCACTTCCTTGATCTCGTTCAAGGACTTGCGGCCGAAGTTCGGGGTGCGCAGCATTTCTGCTTCGGTCTTCTGGATGAGATCGCCGATGTAGACGATGTTGTCGTTCTTCAGGCAGTTCGCAGACCGCACGGAGAGTTCCAGCTCGTCCACCTTCTTGAGAAGGAGCGGGTTGAACTCTAGACCGTCGTCGTCGTCCTGACGCGAAGCGCTTTCCGGCTCGTCGAAGTTGACGAAGATCGACAGCTGATCCTGAAGGATGCGCGCCGCAAAGGCGATAGCATCTTCCGGGGTCACGGAGCCGTCGGTTTCGATCTTCATGGTCAGCTTGTCATAGTCCAGAACCTGGCCCTCACGGGTGGGCTGCACATCGTAGGCGACCTTTTTGACCGGCGAATAGATCGCATCGATCGGGATAAGACCGATGGGCGCATCTTCCGGCTTGTTCTTGTCCGCAGAGACATAGCCCTTACCGGTGTTGACCGTCAGTTCCATGTACACTTCGGCGCCCTCGTCCACGTGACAGATCACGTGATCGCGGTTCAGGATCTCGATGCCGGCGCTCTCGGAGATATCACCCGCGGTGACAACGCCCGGACCCTTGGCGGAGATCGACAGGCGCTTCGGCCCTTCGACTTCCATACGCAGGCTTACGCCCTTGAGGTTCAGAACGATGTCGGTGACATCTTCGCGAACGCCCGCAACCGAGGAAAACTCGTGCAGCACGTTGTCGATCTGAACGGATGTGATGGCCGCGCCCTGAAGCGAGGACAGCAGAACACGGCGCAGCGCGTTGCCCATGGTCAGGCCAAAGCCGCGCTCAAGCGGCTCGGCAACCACGGTCGCCTTGCGCGCGGGGTCATTGCCCGGCTTGATGTCAAGCGCAGTCGGCTTGATCAGTTCGGCCCAGTTTTTGTGGATCATGCGTCCCTCCATTCTTGCCCGCGCCCCATGTCCTAAAGGCGCAGACTCCCGAGGTTTCATCAAAGACATAGACGAGGCCGGACCCGGTCAGGCCCGACCCCGCAAACTCGTAACAAGTATCAGACGCGGCGGCGCTTCGGCGGGCGGCAACCGTTGTGCGCCATCGGGGTCACATCACGGATCGAGGTGATGTTGAACCCGGCAGCAGCCAGGGCACGCAGAGCAGATTCACGACCCGAACCCGGACCCTGAACTTCAACTTCC
This sequence comes from Pacificoceanicola niger, assembly GCF_048553275.1. Classification (NCBI taxonomy): domain Bacteria; kingdom Pseudomonadati; phylum Pseudomonadota; class Alphaproteobacteria; order Rhodobacterales; family Roseobacteraceae; genus Pacificoceanicola; species Pacificoceanicola niger. Next base: position 26,362 of record NZ_JBLZMW010000022.1, on the reverse strand, counting down.
AGCGTCTTCACGCCGTGCTCTTGTGCTTTCTTGCCTGCGTCTTCCGCTGCGAGCTGAGCCGCATAGGGCGTCGATTTACGCGACCCTTTGAAGCCCATGGTGCCAGCGGAGGACCATGCAATTGCGTTGCCCTGAACGTCGGAGATCAGGATCTTGGTGTTGTTGAAGGTCGAGTTCACATGCGCAACGCCAGCTGCGATGTTCTTGGAGACCTTTTTCTTGCCGGTACGGCGAGTATCACGTGCCATGAATCAGGGCCTCCCTTACTTCTTCTTGCCGGCAATGGCCTTTGCGGGGCCCTTGCGCGTGCGTGCGTTGGTGTGGGTACGCTGACCGCGAACCGGAAGGTTACGACGGTGGCGCAGGCCGCGGTAGCAGCCAAGGTCCATCAGGCGCTTGACGTTCATCTGCACTTCGCGGCGCAGGTCGCCCTCGACAGTGAAGTTGGCGTCGATGTGCTCACGGATGGCGAGAACTTCGGCGTCGGAAAGCTCGTTCACACGGCGCGATGCGTCGATGTTCACGGCGTCACAGATGGCTTTTGCCGAAGTGTGACCGATTCCGGTGATATAGGTGAGTGCGATGGGCACCCGCTTGTGGGTCGGGATGTTAACGCCGGCAATACGTGCCAAGGGTCATATTCCTTTTCGTTGCGAGCCCGTCGTACCAGGCCCTTTTTTCACAACCGAAAGCCCGAGGCAGTCTGCCACCGGGCCCAAGCTGATCAGGTGATCTGCAAACCGGGCGCGACCCGGAAGGCAAGGATGAATCTCTTTGAAGAGATGCGGGTGCGTAGGAGGATTCGCCGGCGCCGTCAAGCCCTTGGGATACATCCATGGCCCAACGTCACGGCAGGCTTGCAAATCAACCGCAGATCAGGGCAGAAAGATGCAAATGCCCCGAAGATTTAACGTGCGAAATCAATCATGTCCCTATTTCAGCTCTTTTATGTCAGCGCATCGCTGCACCCAAGTGGGCATCGCTCAGACATGGAAATCCTCGAAACCGCTCAGGACCACAACAGCGAAAATGGGATAACCGGCTTTCTGCTGCGCACGCCGACCCGCTTTGTACAGATTCTCGAAGGGACAGAGGCCTCCGTTCACGACGTATTCTCACGCATCGCCAACGATGAAAGACACAAGAGCATCAGGCATATAGCGCGGGACATGGTGACGCAGCGCTACTTTCCCGAGTGGTCCATGGGGTTCGCCACGCGCACGGATACGCTGGCGGCGAACCTGGTCGAGACGCTGAGCGCGGAAGCGCCTGATTTTCAGGAAGCCCTCGACATGCTGCTGTCGATTGCCAGCGACACCATGCGGTCGGCCTGATTCAAAGCTGCCAAGGGCAATACGACCGGCGCAGCGCCGGGTCGCCCTATGAGAGAATCACCAACCGTCAGGAAACGCGGCGCTTGCGGCACAGCGCGCCGATCAGCCCCAGCGCCCCGACCAAAAAGCGGCAGGCTCGCCGGAACCGGCACATTGGCCACCGCGGCGATTGACGCAGTCGCCGGACCGGTGTCGTTGTTATACGGAGACGTGCCGACAAGCCCTCTCCCACCGGTGTCCGTGTCGACATCACCATACACGCGGGCAAACGTCAGGATGCGGTCTCCCCACGATACGCTGCTGTCGAGATACAGCCGAAGTCTGTTCCGGATCAGGCCGGACCCGCTGTTATAATGCCAGCGGAAGGTCGCGACATTGCCCCAAATCGTCCCACTCGGGCTCGTGCCAGTCTCCGGGTCAAATCCGATTGCGGCCACGGTTCCCGAATTATAGCGAAAATCCATGCTCAGATCGTAGCCGGAGATCGTACCCGCTTCGGTGTCATACGAAAATGTGCCGCCAAACGCCCCAGTATAGGCACCGCCAACGCCCGTGGAGCTGGTCCCATTCCACCATCGCACAAAATTCCCATCAAGCGAATAATCCAGGATGGTTGCCTGCGACGATGCCGCGGAAAAGAGCAATGCGGCCAAGGCTATCGAAATCTTCTTCATGCTTCCCCCAAAAGCGATGAATCCAGCGAAATTTGAACAAACGACCTAAAACCGCAGACAAAACCGATTGACGCCACATCAACCGCCGCGATGTCCGGGTATTTACGAGACGACCAACAGACCGCTCCGGATTTGCCGGTCCATCTGCGGCACAGGCGACCCAAGTCCCGTTGCGACGCCGACTGCTCGCCGCAATGCGAGATACCAACGGAAAAAGGGCTGGCACATCGCTGTGCCAGCCCTTTTGTATTCCATCGCGCGAAAGGGTCAGCTGTCGAGCTGCGCCGCAATCTGTGCCTTGACCTCGTCCATGCTCGCCATGCCATCGACCCGGCTGTACATGCCCTTGGCATAGTAATAGCCAACCAGCGGCGACGTCATCTTGTAATACGCGGCCAGACGGGTGCGCAGGCTTTCCTCGTTGTCGTCCGCGCGAACCGGCTTGCCGGCAGCGGCAGCCTCTTCGGCGCGGCCAACGATCCGGGATACCAGGACATCGTCCTCGACGCGCAGCTCGATCACCCGGTCGAGAGTCTTGCCCATGTCCGCCAGCAAATCACCCAGCGCATCCGCCTGTTTCAGCGTTCGCGGAAAACCGTCGAAGATGAACCCCGGCGCATCGACCGTCTCCAGCTTCTCGCGGATCAGGCCGATAACGATCTCGTCGGTGACAAGCTCACCACGATCCATCACCTCGGCAACCTGCTTGCCCATCTCGGTTCCGCTGCTCTTGGCTTCGCGCAGCATGTCCCCGGTCGAAAGCTGAACCATGCCGCGCTCCGCCACGAGGAATTGCGCCTGGGTTCCTTTGCCCGCTCCGGGCGGTCCAAGTAGAATGATGTTCATCGCCGTGCCGGCCCCTTGTTCTTGCGGGCCTTACCCTTACCGCGAAGCTGCGATTTCTGAATAAGACCTTCGTATTGATGCGCGAGAAGGTGGCTTTGCGCCTGCTGGATGGTGTCCATCGTCACGCTCACGACAATCAGCACCGAGGTGCCGCCGAAGTAGAACGGAATGGCCAGCTGACCGCGCAGGATCTCCGGGAGCAGACAGACCGCCGCCAGATATGCCGAGCCAAGCACCAAGATCCGGTTGACCACGTATTCGAGATACTCCGCGGTCCGTTTGCCCGGGCGAATGCCGGGAACAAAGCCATTCTGGTTCTTCAGGTTGTCCGCCACTTCGTCCGGCTTGAACGACACGTTGAACGTGTAGAAATAGGCAAAAAACACGATCATCGAAGCGAAGAACAGCAGATACAGCGGCTGTCCGGGGCCGAAGTAGGCGAGGATCGTCGACATGATCGGTCCCGCGTCATTGCCCGAGAAGGTGCTGATCGTGACCGGCAGAAGCAGCAGCGAAGAGGCGAAGATCGCCGGAATCACGCCCGCCGGATTGACCTTGACCGGCAGGTTGCTGTTCTGCGCTTCGGTCATCTTCATCCCGACCTGACGGCGCGGGTACTGTATCGTGATCTTGCGCAGGGCGCGCTCCATGAACACCACGAAGGCGATCACCCCGACAACCATCAGGATGACCCCGACGATGACGGCCGGGCTCACGGCGCCGGACCGGCCGCTCTCGAAGAACTGCGCCATCGCGGCGGGAACCTCGGCGATGATCCCGACGAAGATGATCAGCGAGATACCATTGCCGAGGCCGCGCGCGGTGATCTGCTCGCCAAGCCACATCAGGAACATGGTGCCGCCAACCAGCGTGATGATCACGCTTGCGCGGAAGTACCAACCCGGATCATGGGCAAGATCGCCCGCCTCCAGCGACGCGGCCAGGCCATAGGCCTGAAACAGCGCCAGCGCGACGGTGCCGTAGCGCGTGTACTGGTTGATTTTCTTGCGCCCTTGCTCGCCTTCCTTCTTCAGCTGCTCCAGGGCCGGAACCATGCTGGTCAGAAGCTGAATGATGATCGAGGCAGAGATATAGGGCATGATGCCAAGGGCAAAGATGCCCATGCGCCCCAGCGCCCCGCCGGTGAACATCGACACCATGCCGCCGATCCCCTGCCCGGCCTGCTCCATGAATTCGCGCAGCGCCGCGCCGTCGATCCCGGGAACCGGGATGAAGGTGCCAAGGCGATAAACGATCAGCAGGCCAAGGGTGAAGAGGATGCGGTTGCGCAGGTCGGTGGCTTTGCCTAGCGCCGCCCAACTGGTGTTGGCGGCCATCTGCTCTACTGCGGATACCATGCGGGTCTCTCTTTTGAATGCAAACGCCGCCTCGATGCGTTTTCCAGCATCAGGCGGCGCTCAGTTTGGAAAACTGGGGTCTATGTAAGCGGCGCGATGGCCGCTCACAACCAATTATTCGGCAGCAGCCGCCACGGTGAGGGCGCCACCGGCCTTTTCGACCGCCTCGATGGCTGCCTTGGACGCGCCGGTCACGGTGATCGTGGCCTTCGTGGTCAGCTCACCTTTGGCCAGAACACGGATACCGTCGAGCTTGCGGCGCACGGCGCCGGACGCGATCAGCGCCTCTTCGGTGATGTTCGCCGCGTCGAGCTTGCCGGCGTCGATGAACTTCTGGATGATGCTCAGGTTGATCACGGCATAGGATTTGCGGTTCGGCTTGTTGAAGCCACGCTTGGGCAGACGCTGGTAGAGGGGCATCTGGCCGCCTTCGTAGCCATTGATGGCCACACCCGAACGCGACTTCTGACCTTTGATACCACGGCCACCCATTTTACCCATGCCGGAGCCAGGGCCACGGCCAATGCGTTTCTTACGCTTGGTTGCGCCTTCGTTGTCGCGCAGTTCATGCAATTTCATCGTGCTTCTCCTTGCCGGATGTGCCCCCCGAAGCGAATGGGGCAACCACGGCTTTTCTTGGTTATGTGAATCGGGTCCCGAAGGACCACCGGGGGCGTATAGACGCGCAGACGCCGCCGTTCAAGTCTCTTTCCAGTGCCACGGGTCCCGCACGTCCGGTTCCGCCCGCCTCGATGTGCGCCGCGTGGAAGAAATGAACACGGGCCCCCGATCAATCAGTCCAACGCAACACCCCGATCCCGCCCTCGTCCACCAGATAGGGCGCGCGCGGGACGGGCCCTGTCGGCACGGCGGACAACAGTTTGAACGGCGGCGGGAACGGAGCGGTGACTTCCATCGACTTCGTGAGGACCTCCCGCTTGAGAGTCTCGCGGTCCACCCACGCCGGACCCCGCGCCCCGCTGTCTGGGAAGCCCACCATGGCATCCCGCCGACAGACTGTTTCGAGAACCCCGAAAGCGCTCGGGTTTGAACGCCCAATCCGCGCACCATCCGAGCCGAAGAACCTCTGCGCCTCCATGATCTGGAGCAACGCCGTTGCCACCGCGTTTTGACAGGCCGGGTGACGCAACATGACCTGCAGACAGTCGAAGGACACGTCGAGGTCGTAGTTCATGCCACAAACCACCTGTATCCAGAGCGACGGATCAACATGACTCTCCAGGAATCCTGCCATCGCGTCCGGCGGCGCGAGGATCTCGATCTCCCAACGCCGTCCCGTTGCCATGCTCCACTGCATCATGCGACCGGCACCATCCGGCAATCCATCCGGCCCGATCGTAGGCGGTTCCAAGACGATCTCCCTATTTTTCCGGCCAAGGTGTCGCAATCTGCACGCCATCTCAACCCTTGCCGCACCGCCGCATTGACTCCCCGTCGCTTTTGCCCCATATACCAGCCAACTGCCGCACCCGCCGCGTGAGCGGGGCCGCTGGGCCTATGCCCGCAGGCAGTTTTCTCAACCGGTACCCAATTCACGCGGGGGGCCATCGCCTTGGCGGTGCTTGCGGCAATTCTGCTCATGGACCCGAGCCTCTGGCGTAACCCACGTGACGATCTGCCCGACGGCGAGCAGACGCATGGACGTGCAGGGCGCATGCCTTGCCGAATAAGGACATTCTTTTGGATTTCGAATCTCTGGGGCTGCCGCCCCGCATCCTCGCCAACCTGGCCGAGCTGAAAATCACCGACCCGACCCCGATCCAGCAGCAGGCGATCCCCGCCGCGATGGAAGGCCGTGACGTCATGGGCCTCGCCCAGACCGGCACCGGCAAGACCGCAGCCTTCGGTCTGCCGCTCATGTCCGCGCTGTCGCGCATCGAAGGGCGCCCGGCGCCCAAGACCGTGCGCGGTCTGATCCTTGCGCCCACGCGCGAGCTGGCCAAGCAGATCGTCGACAACCTGCGCGCCTATGCCGATGGCACACAGGTCCGCATCAACCTCGTGGTTGGCGGCCAGAGCCTCAACGCGCAGGCCAACAAGCTGTCCAAAGGGTGTGACCTTCTGGTTGCCACCCCAGGCCGCCTGATCGACCTGATCGACCGCAAGGCCGTCTTCCTCGACAAGACCGGTTTCCTCGTCCTAGACGAGGCCGACCAGATGCTCGACATGGGCTTCATCCACGCGCTGCGCCGCATCGCGCCGCTGCTGCGCAAGGATCGTCAGACCATGCTCTTCTCGGCCACCATGCCGAAGCAAATGAACGAGCTGGCACAGGCTTACCTGAAAGATCCGTTGCGCATCGAAGTCTCGCCTCCGGGCAAGCCGATCGAAAAAATCGAGCAGTCGGTCCACTTCGTCGAGCAGGCGCACAAGCCCAAGATGCTGGTCATGCACCTCGATCGTCACCGCGACGACGCGGCGCTGATCTTCTCGCGCACCAAGCACGGCGCCGAGCGTCTGAAGAAGAACCTCGAAGCCCAGGGCTTCAAGGCCGGCTCCATCCACGGCAACAAATCGCAAGGTCAGCGTGACCGCGCACTGGCCGCCTTCCGCGATGGAGAGCTGAAAGTGCTCGTGGCCACCGATGTCGCCGCGCGCGGCATCGACATTCCCGCCGTGCGTTACGTCTACAACTACGACCTGCCGAACGTGCCGGACAATTATGTCCACCGCATCGGCCGGACCGCCCGCGCGGGCCGCGACGGCACCGCCGTTGCCTATTGCTCGCCCGAGGAGATGATGGAACTCATCGCCATCCAGAAGGTCATGAAGCGCGACATCGACGTGGCCTCAGGCGATCCCTGGCAGGATTATCCGACCAAGAAGAAAGCCAATGGCGGCGGTGGTCGTGGACGCGGTCGCGGAAATGGCGGCGGCGGTGGCGGCGGTGGCAAACCGCAGGGCCAGGGCCGTCCCGGCAACAAATCCAGCGGCCCCAAGCGCAATCGTCGCTCCGGCGGCGGCGGTGGTCGATCCTCCCACGCGGCATGAACCACAAAGGCCGGAGCGCAATGCTCCGGCCTTTTGCATTTACGGGCCGCCCTCTGCCCGGGATCACAGCCGACCTCGGGTCCGAGGCGCTACCGCACCGACACCGGCAGGCTCGCAAAGCCCCGGAACCGCGCCAGCGGCACCCGGCTGCGCGGGCCGGTCTGGCGGATCTTCGGAAAGCGCCGGACCAGCCCGCCAATCGCAATCCGCCCTTCGACCCGCGCCAAGGACGCCCCCAGACAGACATGAATCCCCGTAATAAAGGCGATCTGTTTGTTCGGCTTGCGCGTGATATCCACCGCATCCGGATTCTGGAACACCTCTGGATCGCGGTTCGCCGCAGCAATCGAAGTGTGGATGTACGTGCCCTTCGGGATCACCACTGTGCTGAGCGCGATATCCTCCCCGGCCAAACGATTGCCAATCTGTAGCGGGCTCTCGATGCGCAGGAATTCTTCCACGGCCGAACCGATCAATTCCGGCTGCGCACGCAGCAGGCGATGCTGATCCGGCGCATCGAACAGCGTTCCCATCGCGTTGCCCACCAGGCTGGTCGTCGTCTCATGCCCGGCGTTGAGCAAGAAAATGCAGTTCTGCACCAGCTCCTCTTGCGTCAGCCGCCGCCCATCATGCTCGCCAAAGATCAGACTTTCCAGAACCTCGCCCTGATGGCCGCCATCCCGGTGCCTGCGCCGATGGTCAATCAACTCTGTCAGGATCGCACCGAATTCCTCGACCGCCCTGTTGCCCTCGGCGAGCCGCTCGGGCGGCACCACCGGGTCGAGCGCCCCCAGAATGGCGAGCGAATAGCCCCGCAGCCGCGCGCGGTACTCTTCCGGAATACCAAGCATGAAGCTGATGATCTCCGTTGGCAGCACCTTGGCGAAATCCTCGATCAGATCGAGCTCGCCCAGATCCTCCACCCGGTCCAGAAGCCGCGCCACGATCCCCTCGATCAGCGGCTCGAACTCCGCCAGCTTGCGCGGCGTAAAGGCCCCGGCGATCAGCTTGCGCACCACCGTGTGATAAGGCGGATCGTTGAAGATCAGAGAGGTCGTGTGATGGGTGTGGAGCGGGCACTTCCCGAATTTCTCACCAAAGGCCTCGGTCTTGTCCGACAGCATGTCGCGCGAGCGGTAGACCTTGAGTACGTCCTCATAGCGCGTCAGGTAGACCGAGCCATCGGCATTGCGGAACACAGGCTGCTCGCGCCGCAGGGCATGCAACACCGGGTGCGGATCCTCGATGAAATCCCGGTCAATGCGGTTCAGATCGAACCTGCTCAGATCAATATGCATACAAACCATCCTCCCGCCCCCACCCTGTGCCAGCCTTAGGGACAAGGCAACGAAAAAGGCGCCCGACATGCGGACGCCTTCCGAAGCGGGTGCGGGGCACAGCCCCGCCCTACGAAAGCGGTCAGCCCAGCTCGCCGGGCTTGTACCAATCTCCCATCTGCACCTTGGACGCCTCGCCGACCATGTTGGCAAACTCTTCGGGGTCCTGCGTGCCGCCATCGCGGCCGCGATAGTGATACGGGTAGACATAGGTCGGGCCGAAGGCCTTGACCGCATCCGCCGCGGCACTGGCCTCCATGGTGAAAGGCAGGTTCATCGACACGAAAGCCAGATCAATGTTCTCCAGCGCACGCATTTCGGGCGTGTCCTCGGTGTCGCCGGAGATATAGATGCGGAAATCCCCCATGGTCAGCACATAGCCGTTGTCGCGCCCCTTCGGGTGGAAGTTGGTTCGGCCCTCGGTGATGTTGTAGGCCGGGATCGCATCAATGGTCATCTCTTCCCAATCGTGGCTGTCGCCGTTTGCCATGCTCATCGCCTGACCTTTCAGGCCTTCGGGAAGCATGTCGTAAACCGCCGGGTTGGTGATGATCGGCGCGGAACCGGCCACGGCGGTCAGAACCGCCTCGTTGTAGTGGTCGCCGTGCTCATGCGTCACCAGGACCAGATCGGCACTCGGGAAGCCTTCATACTCGGAAACCTCGCCCACCGGATCAACGTAGATCACGCCCTTGGGGGTCTCCAGCACGACCGACGCGTGATGCACCGGATGCACGGTCACCGGCCCCATATCGGTCTCGAACATGTCACCGCCATGCGCGGCGGCCTGGGCCTTGAACGGCAGAATGGTGATCACACCGGTCACGGCGGCGGCACTGGCCAGAAAATGGCGTCGGGTCTGTGTCATGGATGTCGCTCCCTATAATAGCTGCGACGAAGGGTAGCGCCGGGATGCAAGGCGGCAAGGCAGGTCGTTCACAGTGGTGTGAAGTCCTTAAAGCCGCCGATAGGCCGCTGCGTGTTGAGCCGGATCGCTGCGGGACAGTTTATCACCAGCCTCCCAGCGCAAAGCCGCAGCGGGCAGCACGGAAATCGAACCGATCTTGGCGACCGCTTGCTTGCGAATAAACCGGTTGATCCGAGCGGAGATACACGTGATTTCCTGGAAATCCCAAGTCGGTTCGCCCGGCTCACGCCAAACCGCCGCCCGCGTTGCGGAGTTGTGGTTGGTCAGGGATGGGAGTGGCGCTGTGCGGGCGTCCGCCAGATAGACTTGGATCAATCCAAGTCCTGTAGCATGCTCCCGCGCTCCACAGAACCTGCGCGGCAAGAGCGCGGCGCAGGCATGGGCGACATCCGGAGGTTCAGGTAGACCGCAGTAGAGCGCTGGCCATTGGCAAAGCGGCGGTCGAACTGCTGGATAACGGTGTCAGCATATTCAAACCGCTTCAACGCTTTACCGGGGTCGGACGCGTATTCCCAAACCTCTATCCCCAGCTCTACCGAAACGAAATCAACTATGGGCCGATGATCGCCCGGCAAAGCATACCACTGACAATGCAGCATAACGGCTCTCCAAGACAAAGAAACGCCGCCCCAGATGGGACGGCGTCAATGACTTGGGCAAGACCCTTGGTCTCAGCCGCGCTCTTCGACGATCTCGACGAGGTGCGGGATCGAGCGGACCATGCCACGCACGGACGGCGTGTCTTCCAGCTCGCGGGTCTTGTGCATCTTGTTCAGACCCAGGCCAATCAGCGTTTCACGCTGCTTGGCGGGGCGACGGATCGGCGAACCGATCTGCTTGACGACGATGGTTTTTGCCATGGATCTCAGGCCTCCTCAGCGACTTGGCTGGATTCCTGGGGCGCTTCGTCACGCTTGGGCAGGATGTCCGCCACTTTCTTGCCGCGACGCTGTGCAACGTTGCGCGGGCTCTGCTCTTTCGAGAGACCGTTCAGCGTGGCGCGGATCATGTTGTAGGGGTTCTGCGAACCGATCGACTTGGCGACCACGTCCTGAACGCCGAGCATTTCGAACACGGCACGCATCGGACCACCGGCGATGATCCCGGTACCGGTCGGGGCGGTCCGCATGACCACCTTGCCCGCGCCATGACGGCCTTCGATGTCGTGGTGCAGGGTGCGGCCCTCTTTGAGCGGCACGCGCATCATCTGACGTTTGGCTTGCTCGGTGGCTTTGCGGATGGCCTCGGGGACCTCCTTCGCCTTGCCTTTGCCAAAGCCGACGCGGCCCTTCTGGTCACCGACAACCACGAGTGCGGCGAAGCCAAAGCGCTTACCACCTTTCACGGTCTTGGAGACGCGGTTGATCGCGACCAGGCGATCTGCGAATTCCGGTGCCTCGTCGCGGTCGCGACGGTTGCCCCGGCGGTTATCACGTTCTGCCATTGTGGCATTCCTTCATTACTGGGTGGCGCGGCTGGCGCGGCGCCGGTTTCTCCAATCCAGGTGAGCCTTGGCGCTCCCGGATCATCGAGGCCTCGCGGCCTTCAAACGCAAGGCGGGGTAAATAACCCCGCCCTACTGAGCGACAGTCCGTAGGGCGGGGTTGTACCCCGCACCCGCAGTCCGTCAGATCTTCAGACCACCCTCACGCGCGGCATCGGCCAGAGCCTTTACCTTGCCGTGGAACAGGAAGCCCCCGCGGTCGAAGTAGGCTTCGGTCACGCCGGCGGCTTTCGCACGCTCGGCGATCGCTGCGCCAACCTTGGCGGCCGCTTCGACGTTGTTCTTGCCCACAACACCCAGATCCTTTTCGAGGCTGGATGCAGAAGCCAGAGTCGTGCCCTGAACGTCGTCGATCAGCTGAACGCTGATGTTCTTGTTCGAGCGGTGAACCGAAAGGCGAACGCGACCCGCGTTGACCTTGCGAAGCTTGCTCCGGACGCGCATACGGCGCTTCTGGAACAGCTGACGTTTGCTGTTTGCCATTGTCTTGCGTCCTTACTTCTTCTTGCCTTCCTTCTGGAAGATGTACTCGCCCTTGTAGCGAATACCCTTCCCCTTGTAGGGCTCGGGCCGGCGCCAATCGCGGATGTTCGCGGCAACCTCACCGACGACCTGCTTGTCGTGACCTTCGATCACGATTTCGGTCGGCTTCGGGCATGTGATGGTGATGCCCTGAGGAATGGCGAAATCCACGTCGTGGCTGTAGCCGAGGTTGAGCTTCAGGGACTGGCCCTGAACTGCGGCGCGGTAACCCACACCAACGATCTCAAGCTCTTTCTTGAAGCTGTCGGACACACCGTGGACCATATTGGCCACGATGGTGCGGGACATGCCCCACTGCTGAAGCGCACGCTTGGACTTGCCGCGCGGCGTTACGCTGACCACCTGGCCATCAATGGTGATGGTCACGTCGTCGGTTGCAGTGAAGGACTGGCTGCCCTTGGGGCCCTTGACTTCGATAGTCTGACCCGAAAGCGAGGCGGAGACACCCGAAGGCATTTCGACCGGCTTTTTCCCAATACGAGACATGAGGCCCTCCTTAGAATACGGTGCAAAGCACTTCGCCGCCAACATTGGCTGCGCGTGCGTTTGCATCCGACATCACACCCTTGGGGGTGGAGACAATCGACACACCCAGACCCTGACGGACCTGCGGGATGTCATTGACGCCCATGTAGACGCGACGGCCGGGCTTCGAGACGCGCTTGACTTCACGGATCACCGGGGTGCCGTCGAAGTACTTGAGGCTGATCTCGAGCGTCGGGTGGCCGCGCTCATCGGTGCCTTTTTCGTAACCGCGGATGTAACCCTCGTCCGCCAGCACGTCGAGGACCCACGCACGCAGCTTGGACGCCGGTGTGGAGACCACGGACTTACCGCGCATCTGGGAGTTACGGATACGGGTGAGCATATCGCCGATAGGATCGTTCATCTTATACCCTCCCTTACCAGCTGGACTTCACGACGCCCGGCAGCTTGCCGTTCGAACCGAGTTCGCGCAGGGCGATACGGCTGATCTTCAGCTTGCGGTAGTAGGCGTGCGGGCGGCCAGTGAGCTGGCAGCGGTTGTGCAGGCGGCTGGGCGCAGAGTTGCGCGGCAGCTTTGCGAGGTCGAGGCGCGCCTTGAAGCGCTCTTCCATCGACTTCGATTCATCGGTTGCGATTTCTTTCAGCGCGGCACGTTTGGCGGCATATTTCTCCACCAGACGCTGACGCTTTTTCTCGCGTTCGATCATGGATTTCTTGGCCATGTCTGTCGCTCCTTACGCGTTGAACGGCATGTTGAAATGCTTCAACAGCGCCTTTGCCTGCGCGTCCGCGGTGTGCTCACCGAAGTCGATCGCAGTGGTGGTGACGATGATGTCCATACCCCAGACCTCATCAACTTTATCAAAGTCGATTTCCGGGAAGACGATGTGCTCCTTCAGGCCCATGGCAAAGTTGCCACGGCCATCGAACGACGGCTTCACACCACGGAAGTCGCGAATACGCGGCATTGCGATGGTGACCAGACGGTCGAGGAATTCATACATACGGACGTCGCGCAGGGTGACCTTGGCACCGATGATCATGCCTTCACGCAGGCGGAACGGCGCGTGGCTGTTCTTGGCCTTCGTGCCGACGGCCTGCTGGCCGGCGATCTTGGTCAGGTCTTCGATGGCCGACTTGGCCTTCTTGGAGTCGCGCACGGCTTCGGCGCCACAGCCGATGTTCAGAACGATCTTGTCCAGACGCGGGATCTGCATGTCGTTCTTGTAGCCGAACTCTTCTTTCAGGGCCGCCTTGATGGTGTCCTGAAACTGAGCCCGCAAACGGGGGGTGTAGGTCGCAGCATCAAGCATCAGATTGCATCCCCTGTGGTCTTGGCGAAGCGGACCTTCTTGCCGTCTTCCATGCGGAAGCCGACGCGGGTTGCCTTGCCGTTGGCATCGACGATGGCGAGGTTCGACAGGTCGATCGGAAGCGCCTTGGGCAGACGGCCGCCCTGGGCGGTCTGTGTCTGACGCGTGTGGCGGATCGCGATGTTCACACCGTCGACGACGGCCTTGCCGGCCTTCGGATCAACGGAGGTGATTTCACCGGACTTGCCCTTGTCCTTACCGGCAAGAACGACGACCTTGTCACCTTTTTTCAGTTTTGCAGCCATATCACAGCACCTCCGGGGCGAGCGAGATGATCTTCATGAAGTTCTTCGAGCGCAGCTCGCGAACCACCGGCCCGAAGATACGGGTGCCGACAGGCTCGTTCGCATTGTTCAGGATGACGGCTGCGTTGCGATCAAAACGGATCGCGGTACCGTCTTCACGGCGAACTTCCTTGGCGGTGCGTACGACGACGGCCTTGCGGACGTCACCCTTTTTCACGCGACCACGCGGAATTGCTTCCTTGACCGACACCACGATGATGTCGCCCACGGATGCATAACGACGGTGGGAACCGCCGAGAACCTTGATGCACTGAACTTTCCGGGCACCGGAATTGTCAGCCACATCCAGATTGGTCTGCATCTGGATCATTTGGTTTCTCCCGACTTCCGAGGCCACCCTATGCTTGGGACATTGACCTCGGGGTTTCGATCATACCGAGAAGGCATGACCGCCGATGATTATTCGGCGATCACTTCCCAGCGTTTCGTTTTCGACTTCGGTGCGCATTCGATGATGCGGACACTGTCGCCGACTGCGAACTTTTCCGCTTCGTCATGAGCGCGGTATTTCTTGGTCTTCTTGATCGTCTTCTGCATCACGGGATGCTTGAAACGACGCTCAACGGAGACGGTGACGGTCTGGGCGTTTGCCGTGGAGGTCACGGTGCCGGTCAGAATACGCTTGGGCATTGTCTTACGCCTCCGATGCGGCCGATGCCGCCTTTTCGTTCAGGATCGTCTTCACGCGGGCCACGTCACGGCGGACCTGGCGCATACGTGCGGTGTTCTCGACCTGGCCGGTGGCCTGCTGGAAGCGCAGGTTGAAGGCCTCTTTCTTCAGTTGGACAAGGTCGTCCCGGAGCTGGTCCGGGGTCTTGTCACGGAGTTCCTGGGCGTTCATTCGCCATTTCCTTCTTTCAACATCACCGGAGGGCCCCCGCGTCTTGCGAATCGCAAGGGTCACCCTTTGCCCGGTGGAGTCCGTGGATGAGCGGCCCCTATAGACCCCTTACCCAGACGAGGCAAGCAGTATCATTGTGGGTACAAGTGCCGTAAATGCCCGGATCAGGGCGCATGACGCAACGGAGCTTTTTTCTCATTTCTCATAGCGCGCCAGACTGTTTAAAGACCAAAGCCGCACTGTGTACGTGGAGCGCCTGAATGACTTTATTTCCTGAATGGCAAGCATTTGATATCGCACAGGATTTACTCGACAAAACGGGGAAAGGGTATTCCGAAAACCGTTTTGATCTGTACGAACGCTGCTTCGTGCTGCCGCATGAATTCGAAACATTCCAGGAAACCCGCCGGATCTCTGACGTGAATGAGCTGCGCAAACTCTTCGATAACGTGCGGAATTTCTTTTCGATGCACGGGATAACAGAACTGCACCGCCGTGTCGTCGCCGCGAAATATCTCTCCGAAGACACCATCCGGGCCACCCACGAATCCCGTCTGATCGGACTAGGCTCGCAGCTGCACGCCCCCTACCCCGCCATGGTGACTCTGAAGCGCTTCGGATTTGACTGGAAAATCGCCAAGAGCGCCTATGCCTTCGCCAACAATCCCGCCCAGCAACAGGCGATCGGGGTCGGCACGATCGTGAAGCGGCAAGAGTAGCGACTGGCGGGCTGGGCGGTCACGCCCATTTGTAGTTGAAGCTGACCGAAATCCGGTTGTCGTCCTCTGCCATGTTCATTGGCACCTCGTGCCGCAACCAGCTCTCCCACAGCAGCACGTCGCCGGGCTGGGTCGCCTCGTAGACGAAGGCCTTCAACTCTTCCCGGCACCCTTTCAACCGCGTCGGCGCGGCCATCATCATCGCCAGCCTGGGATCTTCCAGCTTCAGCGCCGCCGCGCCTTCCGGCATGGCCACATAGGTCGTGCCGGAGATCACCGAATGCGGGTGGATATGGCTGCTGTGCGTGCCACCCGGCGGCAGGATGTTGATCCAGATGTCCTCAAGCTCCAGCTTGCGATCGGCCAGATCAAAGGCGACGTCCTCAGCAAAGGCTGCGACATGCTTGTCCAGAGCCTTGACCAATTCCCCAAAGATCGGAAAGCGCCACGGCAAATCCGTCAGCGAGGCATAGCTCGTATACCCGGGATAGCCCTGGGTCTCGCACCACTCCTGACCCGCCTCATCATCTTCGGCGATGGAATAGCACGACGCTTCAAGCTCGGCGGTGTCGATCTTCGGGCCATGCTCGGAGAGCGCGGCACGGTACAAGCGGGTCGCAAAGAGGGATCGGATCTGTGACATGGCCGCCTTCTACGCCCTTTCACCGGCCGGGAAAAGCGCAAGCCGTGCGTCAGGCATGGATTTCCGCAGAGGGGCTGAAGAACACCGCAGTCCTCAGATCATCACCGTCTAGGAACACCCGCGGTTGCCGTGTGCCCGCCAGCGGCGCGCGGCCTCTGGACGATTTTTCGATCGCCAGACGGGCCTTGTTGTCAAACCGCAGCTCAAGACTGTGCGCCTGCAGTTCCGCGCCAAGGATCGTCGCCCCGCACAAACGCGCCATCAAAGCTTCGTCATCCCCATCGGAAATCCAAGCAGTGCCGCCGTCGCAGCCCGGCGCTTCGAGAATGCGCCTGTCGAGTTCGATCCACTCGGAAGCGCCGAAAATCGGGACAACGAACCACACACCGCTGTCGAGCATGAGCCCGAACCAGCCAAAGCCGCCCATGCCATAGGTCCCCAGCACCGTCGACAGCGCCTCAACGCGGCGCCCCACGAGCATTGCGGGAGTCACCCGGGTCGTCGGCAGCGGCTTTGTCTCAAACTCTCCAACGAGCGGCGTTTGCATCGCCTCAGACAAGGGCCGTTCAAGGTCCGGAATCTCATAGGGTCCGGGGACGATGGGCGACGAGACCGGCAAAGTGCGCAGAAAAGCACGAGTCTCACGCGCGACAAGACGCTGTGCGACCGGGTTTCCCCGCTTGGCGGCATTGACCACGCCGAGCACGATTTTCTGGCGCAGGAATGAGAACACGGCGGCGGCCTTTGTGGTGTGAATTACAACCTATGCGGTAATTCTACGCGATTTCGTTGGCTTAGGGAAGCCCCCGGCGCGCGAATGACTGAAATTTCGAAGCAACGATGCAGCACGGGCCACACAGAGGCACCGAACTCTCGCACAGGATCAGGCCCCAAGAAAAGCAGTCAGCCCCCACCGTGACACGGCAGGGGCTGTCCGAAGATTTACCAGTGCAGAAGACTTACCAGTCTTCGCGCACGACCACGCGGGTCTTGACCGGGAGTTTCATCGCCGCGAGACGCAGGGCTTCGCGTGCGACATCTTCGGCAACGCCGTCGATCTCGAACATCACGCGGCCCGGCTTGACCTTGCAGGTCCAGCGGTCAACGGAACCCTTACCTTTACCCATACGAACTTCGATGGGCTTGGCGGTCACGGGGGTGTCCGGGAAGATGCGGATCCAAACACGGCCCTGACGCTTCATATGACGCGTCATGGCACGACGAGCGGCTTCGATCTGGCGTGCGGTCACACGCTCCGGTTCCGTGGCCTTGAGGCCGTAGGTCCCGAAGTTCAGATCAGATCCACCCTTGGCAAGGCCCTTGATCCGGCCTTTGTGCATCTTGCGGAATTTAGTACGCTTTGGCTGAAGCATTTGTCAGTCTCCTTTAGCGACGGCCGCCGGCGCCACGCGGGGCCGGACCGTCCTGGAGTTCCTGTGCCTTGCGGTCACGCGCGGCCGGGTCATGCTCCATGATCTCACCTTTGAAGATCCAGACCTTGATCCCGATGATGCCGTAGGGCGTTACCGCCTCGACATTCGCGTAATCGATATCGGCACGCAGGGTGTGAAGCGGCACGCGGCCCTCACGGTACCATTCGGTACGCGCGATTTCCGCACCGCCGAGACGACCAGCGACGTTCACCCGGATACCCAGGGCGCCCATGCGCATGGCGTTCTGCACCGACCGCTTCATCGCACGACGGAAGCTGACGCGGCGCTCAAGCTGCTGGGCGATGGATTCGCCAACCAGCTGGGCGTCGAGCTCGGGCTTGCGCACTTCGACGATGTTCAGGTGCAGTTCGCTGTCGGTCATCTTGGCGAGCTTCTTGCGAAGCACTTCGATGTCCGCGCCTTTCTTGCCGATGATCACGCCCGGACGCGCGGTGTGAATGGTCACACGGCACTTCTTGTGGGGGCGCTCGATGATCACGCGGGCAATACCGGCCTGCTTGCACTCGGTCTGGATGAAATCGCGGATTGCGAGATCTTCCAGCAGCAGATCACCATAATCTTTGGTGTCGGCGTACCAGCGGCTGTCCCAGGTGCGGTTCACCTGAAGGCGCATGCCGATCGGATTGGTCTTGTTACCCATTAGGCTTGCTCCTCGACTTGACGCACCTTGATGGTGAGTTCCGAGAACGGCTTGTTGATACGACCGAACCGGCCACGCGCCCGCGGACGACCGCGCTTCATGATCAGGTTCTTACCAACATAGGCCTCGGCGACGACGAGTTCGTCGACGTCCAGACCGTGGTTGTTCTCGGCATTGGCGATAGCGGACTGAAGGCATTTCTTCACATCGATCGCAATCCGCTTCTTGGAGAAGGTCAGGTCCGTCAGGGCCTTGTCTACCTTCTTGCCACGGATCAGCTGAGCCACGAGGTTCAGCTTTTGCGGCGAGGTGCGCAGCATGCGCAGCTTTGCCATCGCTTCGTTGTCCGCCACGCGGCGGGGATTCTTATCCTTGCCCATGGCTTACTTCCTCTTGGCTTTCTTGTCGGCAGCGTGACCGTAGTAGGTACGGGTCGGGCTGTATTCGCCGAACTTCTGGCCGATCATGTCTTCGGAGACGTTCACGGGGATGTGCTTGTGACCGTTGTACACGCCAAACGTCAGACCCACGAACTGGGGCAGGATCGTCGAGCGGCGCGACCAGATCTTGATGACTTCATTACGGCCGGATTCGCGTGCCGCTTCTGCCTTCTTGAGGACATAAGCGTCAACGAACGGACCTTTCCATACAGAGCGCGACATATCTTAGCGACCCTTCTTCTTGGCGTGACGCGAGCGGATGATCAGCTTCTGCGACGCCTTGTTGGTGTTGCGGGTGCGCTTGCCCTTGGTCGGCTTGCCCCACGGTGTCACCGGGTGACGACCGCCGGAGGTCCGGCCTTCACCACCGCCGTGCGGGTGGTCGATCGGGTTCATGACGACACCGCGAACGCTCGGGCGGATGCCCTTGTGACGCATGCGGCCCGCTTTACCGTAGTTCTGGTTGCTGTTGTCGGGGTTGGACACGGCACCGACGGTGCACATGCATTCCTGACGCACCAGACGAAGCTCACCCGAGCTTAGGCGGATCTGCGCATAGCCACCGTCACGGCCGACGAACTGGGCATAGGTGCCCGCGGCGCGTGCGATCTGACCGCCCTTGCCGGGCTTCAGTTCGATGTTGTGCACGATTGTACCGATGGGCAGGCCCGAGAACGGCATTGCGTTGCCCGGCTTCACGTCGGCCTTGGCCGATGCGATGATGCGATCGCCGATGGCGAGACGCTGGGGCGCGAGGATGTAGGCCTGTTCGCCGTCGTCATACTGGACGAGCGCGATAAAGGCGGTACGGTTGGGGTCATATTCGATCCGCGCGACGGTTGCGCCGACGTCGAATTTGTTCCGCTTGAAATCCACGATGCGGTAGAGGCGCTTTGCCCCGCCGCCTTTGCGACGCATCGTGATCCGTCCGGTGTTGTTGCGACCGCCGTTCTTCGTCAGACCCTCGGTGAGGGCTTTGACAGGACGGCCTTTCCACAGCTCCGAACGGTCGATCAGTACCAGCCCGCGCTGGCCCGGCGTCGTCGGTTTGTACGACTTGAGTGCCATGCTTTCTGTCTTCCGTTTGCATGCGCGATCCCGCGAGGATCGCTATGTGTAGGGTGAGACGGGTCTCACCGCTGAGTATAGGCCCCCGAAGGTGCCCGGTGGAATGATACTGCGACCAATCGGCCCCAGCACAACAGCAAAGCCCCGGAACGAATCCCGGGGCGATGCGGATGGGGTCTGTTAGGGGATGGATGGGGTGGGGTCAAGTGGAGAAGGCTCCGGACTGATCCAACGGCACTGCCGGTTTTCGCTATTTACAGCGCCGGGGACCGCAAACCGTCACAAACCGCCTTCGCCCGCCCCGATCCCTTTCGGGATTGCTCCATGCGGGCACCCCCGAACAGGTCGGACAGCATCGGCGTTCGCTACGGCCTTCGCAGCCCACAAAGCGCCGCTGGCGGCCAGGCACAGGATCGGGAAATATCCCGACCGCCCGACCGCCACCGTCTCACACGGGCCAGATCGCCTGCAGCTTTTCTCCCGCAAGAATGCGATCCCGGGCCGTCGCCTCATGTGCGCCAAGCTGATCGGCCTGATCGGCGACCGCCACCAGATGCGCGCGCGGAATGCTCACGACCCCGTCGATATCGCCGAAGATCACATCGCCCGGTGCGACCGTCGTGCGACCGATGGTGACCGGAACCTGGCTCTTCTTCGGCTCTTTCTTGCCGGTAATGCCAACCGGACTCGGCGCTGTCCCGAACAGAGGATAGCCAAGCGCCCGTACCTGCGCGAGATCGCGCACCGTGCTGTTGACCACCGTCGCGGCAAGCCCCGCCGTCTTGGCCCCGGAACTCATCAACTCGCCCGAGCAGCTGCCATCGGCGCAGGCTGCATCCACAACCATGATCGCCCCCGCCGGGGCGTTATCAATGGCATTGTGATAGACATCCTGCGGCTCGCCCTTGCGGTCCGACGGCTCGAACAGAACCGTCACCGCAGGCCCGACAACCACGGCACCGGACTCAAGCGTCCCGAACAGCGAAATCCCGTCCAGATAGCCCCAAAGCCCGAGCGCCTCCATGCTGTCGTGCACGTCCCCGGAATACCAGGCCTTCAGCCGCTCGATGGCATCGGTTTCCTCGCGCGTGTAGGCGTAATCAAACATTCGTGGTTCCCTTCATTTCCTTTTCTATCGCGATTCGCAGGTAGTCTGCGGACCGCGCAATCTGTTCGCGCATCAGCGCCTTGGCGCCCGGTCCGTCACGGTCGCGGATACGGGAAAATATCTCTTCATGTTCGGTATAGGCCTCCTCCAGCGACTTCGTCGGCACGCGGCTGGAAACCTGGATCATGTCGTTGATCAGGTTGGCGAAATTCTCGTACATGATCGCCAGGATGCGATTGTCGGCACAGCGGACAAGCGCGAGGTGAAACCCCGCATCGGCATTGACGAACCCGTCGAAATCGCCGTTGTCGCGGGCCGCGCGCATCTGCTCCAGCGCCGCCTCCACGTCGGCATTCACCGGCGTTTCGCTGACCACCAGCAGATCAATCACCTCGGTTTCGATCATCCGCCGCGCTTCCATCAACTGCCGCAGGTATTCCGGCTCTGCCGCCAGTTGCTGGCGCACCGTCACCGCCAGCGAGCCGATGAATTCATTGACGTCCTGACGCACCACGGTCGTGTTGCCGCCATGCCGCCGCTGCACCAGCCCCTTGGTTTCAAGGGCCTGAATCGCTTCCCGGACAGAGCGGGTCGAGACACCGAAATCACGCGCGATCTGGCTTTCGGAGGCAAGTTTGTCGCCCACCTGCAACTCCCCGGCCAGGATCCTGTCCTCCAGCGACGAAAGCACACTGATATGAAGACGTTCGCGCGTGGGCGTCTGCGGCGATGTCGGGCGCATCTCACACTCCTCTGGACAGGGTCCTGCAATCATGCAGCCGGAGCAAAATTCGACAAGACCTGTTGACGCGCTGCTCCGATGACGCTTACGATACTTATGACATAAGTCATATGTCAAGTGTGAGTCTGCTTGGAGGAGCGCACTCACCGGAGCAAAAGGGGAGGACACCACATGTTCCAACAATTCCTTTCGACGAGCCTTCGCGCCGCCAGTGTCGCGGCCGTCACAGTGATCGCAACCACCGGGGCCGCCCTGGCCGAATGGCCGGAAAAGGCCGTGACCGTGATCGTGCCCTGGTCCGCCGGCGGCGGCACCGACGCCACGGCCCGCGCCGTCGCCAGTGCGCTGGAAGAAAAATTCGGCCAGCCGTTCAACGTCGTGAACCGCACCGGCGGCGGCGGTCTCGTCGGCCATGCGGCCATCGCCAATGCCGAGGCCGACGGCTACACCCTCGGCGTGATCACCATCGAAAGCACCATGTACGAGGCCCAGGGCCTCGCCGGTGTGACCCCGGCGGACTATGCGTATATCGGCCGCTTCAACGCCGATCCCATCGCGATCAATATCGCCGGTGACGCAGAGTACAGCGACGCCGCCGGGCTGATCGACGCGGTAAAACAGGACCCCGGTGCCGTCACGGCCTCCGGCGCCAATCGTGGCGGCCTGTCGCATCTGGCGTGGATCGGCCTGCTGGGCAAACTTGGCATTGATCCCACTGCCGCGACATGGGTGGCCTCCGATGGCTCTGCCCCAGCGCTGCAACAGCTAGCCTCCGGGGCCATCGACGTGGTCTCCACCTCGCCCGCCGAGGCGCAATCGCTTGTCGATGCCGGGGAAGCCAAGACCGTCGCGCTGATCTCTTCGGAGCGCAGCACGCTCTATCCCGACCTGCCCACCACCACCGAAATCTTCGGCACCGATTGGTCGCCCCTGCCCTTCCGCGGCATGGCCGGTCCCGACGGCATCCCCGATGAGGTGGTCACCAAGGTCGAAGCGGCGCTGGAAGAGATCACACAGGACAGCGACTTCCAGGCGTTCATGGCCTCGCGCGGCTTCTCCGTCGCCTATCAGGACGCGGCGGGTTTCGAAAAAACCGTGACCTCCGCCTCCGAAGGGCTCGCGGCGGCGATGAAATCCGCCGGGCTGACCCAGTAACCCACGCCCCGAAAAGGACCATTCCATGAGGATCGGAGATCGTCTCTTCGGGCCACTTCTGGCTCTCTTCGGCTTGCTCGTCATCTGGGGGGCCACCCGGCTGCCCAAGGTGCCGGGGGTCCGCTTCGGCGCGGACCTCCTGCCCATGGGAATCGGCATCGCACTGGTGGGCCTTGGCCTGCTGGTGCTGCTCTCCGGGCTGCGTCGCCCCGGCGGGCTGTTGAATGTCGATGACTGGAAAGGGCGCGGACGGGACGGTCTCGCGGCGGCATGGTCGCTGGGCGGCCTGCTGATTGGAATGGTCCTGTTCGAACCCTTGGGCTTCCCTTTGTTCGGGATGCTGTTCATGGCGGTGATGATGGCTTTGATGGGCGCACGCTGGCCCGTCATCGCCGTGGTCTCTCCGACCTTCATCCTGCTGCTCTACTACGTCTTCTCCGGTCTGCTCCGCGTCTCGCTGCCGGCCGGACCGCTTGGGGTGATCCTGCCATGAGTGCCGAAACACTCGCGACAAGCCTCGGCATGGTCCTGCAGATCCCGGTGCTGCTCGCCATTCTCGGCGGTGCGGTCTACGGGCTGTTCATCGGCGCCCTGCCCGGGCTGACCGCCACCATGGCCACCGCGCTGCTTGTGCCGCTGACCTTCTACATGGACCCGCTGCCCGCCATCGCGCTCATCGTGTCCTCCACCGCCATGGCGATCACCGCGGGCGACATCCCCGGCGCGCTGCTGCGCATTCCCGGCACGCCCGCCTCCGCCGCCTATACCGAGGAAAGCTACGCCATGACCCGCAAGGGGCAGGCTGCGCGCGCGCTGTCCATCGGTTTCTTCTTTTCCGCAACCGGCGGGCTGATCGGCGCCTCCGTACTGCTGCTGACCGGGCCTCTGCTCGCGCGCCTCTCGCTGAACTTCTCCAGCTTCGAATTCTTCTGGCTCGCCCTGCTCGGGCTGCTGACCTGCGCCCTGGTCTCCGGCAGCAACCCGGTCAAGGGCGCGGTCTCCCTCGCCTTCGGTTTGCTGATCGCCACCGTCGGCCTCGATGTGACCAGCGGCCAGCCGCGCTTCACTTTCGGCTCCATCGAGCTCACCGGCGGGATCAGCTTCATCCCCGTGATGATCGGCATGTTCGCCTTCTCCGAAATCCTGCGCGGCCTCTCCGCCGCCGGCGCCGCCGACAGGCCCGCCCAGAACACCGACGTCACCGGGCGCGAGATGCGGCCCTACCGGGGCATCTTCGGCCTGCTCAAACGCTACCCCTTCAGCCTGATCCGCGGCTCCGCCCTCGGGGCCTCCATCGGTGCCCTGCCCGGCGTCGGCGGCGACCTTGCCGCATGGATCGCCTACGGCGTCTCTGCCCGCTTTTCCAAAACGCCGGAGAAATTCGGCACCGGCCACGAAGAGGGCCTGATCGAAGCCACCTCCGCCAACAACTCCGGCCTCTCCTCAGCCTGGATTCCGGCGCTGGTCTTCGGCATTCCGGGCGATGCGGTCACCGCCATCGCCGTTGGCGTGCTCTACATGAAAGGCGTCTCCCCCGGTCCCCGGCTCTTTGCCGAAAACCCGACCATGCCCACCGCGATCATCCTGTGCTTCTTTCTCGCCAACCTGCTGCTGTTCCCGCTCGGATACCTGGCGATCCGGGGCGCGCGCCTCGTGCTCGCGGTGCCGCGCAACGTCATCGTGCCGATGATCCTGATCTGCTGCTTTCTTGGCGCTTATGCCATCAACAACACACTGTTCGGCGTCGGCATCATGCTGGTTGCCGGGGTGATCGGCTACGTCATGGAACGCAACGATTTCCCCATTGCACCGGTCATCCTCGGCCTCGTGCTCGGACCGGTTCTGGAACGCAACTTCATCATGTCGATGCAGATCGCACGCGGCGACCTGCTCGGCTTCTTTGACCGCCCCGTCGCGGCGGGGCTCGGCGTCTTTGTCTTCGCCGTTCTCGCGCTGACCATCCTCTCACAGATCCGCAAGGCCCGTGGCCGCAACCGCAACCGCGCCCTTCCGGCATCGCTCAACCACGAAAAGGACAATCTCTAAATGCAAGATTTTTTCTCCGTTCAGGACAAGGTCGCAATCGTCACCGGCGGACTGGGGCAACTCGGCTCGCAATTCACCCGGCAACTGGCTTCCAACGGGGCGAAGGTCGCCATCTTTGCCCGCCGCGACCGCACACCCGAGGAAGTCGAAGAGCAGTTTCCCGGCCTTGGGGCGCGCATCCGCGTCTACAAATCCGATGTCCGCAACAAGGACAGCCTGATCGAGGCGACCGATCGCGTGACCGCCGATTGGGGCGTGCCGGACATCCTCGTGAACAACGCCGGGATCGACAGCAAACCCGACGGCGACGCCGATCAGAACGCCCCCTTCGAGGTCTACCCCAAGAAGTACTGGGACGATGTGATCGAAACCAACCTGACCGGCTGCATGCTCTGCTCGCAGGTGATCGGCGCCAAGATGGCCGAGGCCGGGCGCGGCTCGATCATCATGGTCGGCTCCATGTACGGCATGGTCTCTCCCAATCAGGCGCTCTATGCCTACCGCGAAGAGCGCGACGGCAAGCCCTTCGTCAAGGCGATCTCCTACGCCGCGTCGAAATCAGGCCTGCTGAACATGACCCGCTACCTCGCGACCTACTGGGCCAAGAAGGGCGTGCGCGTCAATCTCGTCACCTTCGGCGGGGTCAAGACCGGCTCCTTCGACAAGGAGTTCATTGATGCCTTCCTTGAACGCGTCCCGATGGGCCGCCAGGCGGATCTCGAAGAATTCGGCCCGATCGTGCAGTTTCTCGGCTCGGAAGCGTCCAGCTACATGACCGGGGCGAACCTCGTGCTCGACGGCGGCTTCACCAGCTGGTGACAGCAGCCCCTCGGAACGTCTGCGCCACAGCCCGGCGCGGACGTTTCAACCTTGGGCGGCGGCCAATTCCCGGCCCGCGACACCGATCAGCACCACGCCCCACAGGCAAAAGCTCAGCCAACCGAGCCCGCTGAGCACCGTCGCCCCGAGCACGCCGCCGACCACAAAGGCCGTTACCGTCACCCCGTGCAGTTTGAGTTGCGCCAGCCGCCGCGCCCGCTCCAGTTTGCCCGCCCAAAGCCCGGCCAGCGCGAGCCCCATGTCCGTCGCGATCCCCGAAACATGCGTCGTGCGCACCCGCGCCCGGCTGATCCGCGTCGTCACCGCGTTCTGCAGACCCAGGACAAAGCTCAGCACAAAGATGACATGCAGGCCGTCGAACAAGTGCCACCCGAGCAGCCCCGCGCCGCCCACGCCCATCAGCACCGCCCCCTCGCCCAGCACCAGCAGCGCATAGATCGACCGCATCCCGCGCTGACGTCCGATCTCCACGGCCAGCCCCGCGGTCAGCGCCCCGGCGACAAAGACCACAAAAATCAATCCGAACATCAGCGCCACGCCAAACCGGCCATTGGCAATGTCATCGGCCATGGCCGAGATGTTGCCCGTCATGTTGGCCGAGAACAGACCGGCAATCTCGAACCCGACCGCATTCAATGCGCCCGCCACCAGCGACAGCATCCCGGCAAGACGCAGGTCGATCATCGGGGTGCGTGTGTCGTCGTCACGGATCAGCATGGGCCATCAGTGCGCCCTTGCCGTCGGCAAATCAAGCGAAGGGCAAAGCGATGAAAAATATTTACCGGCTCACGGCGGCGTGATCGCTTTGGACGCAACGTCACCGCCCGGTAAGCGGGCTGTGCCCTCGGGCCATTCCAAAACGTACCAAACGCGCCGCGAATCGTACCAAACGGTAATCTCCCCCTTTTTAACGGGGTGCATCCGTAGAACTTACGCGGCCATTTTCAGTTTCATGGCGGGTGTGAT